>PUPG01000073.1 GCA_003553005.1 Bacteroidales bacterium | reverse complement strand
TTGACGGCAGGTCGCGGACGTGCCCGAAACTGCTTTTTACCGTATAGTCTTTCCCGAGAAAACCCTCAATGGTCTTGGCTTTGGCGGGGGACTCTACAATCACTAAGTTTTTTGCCATATACTATTGGTATGATCTGTTTTTGGAAGGGCAAAAGTAAGAAAATAATCAAGAACCCATTAAAGTTGTATTTTTGTACCGGATCTTGCGGCCCGTTTCATCCCCATCAAAAACAGCTGCAGGCACACTGCAAAGATACTAAAAATCAGCACAATACAAAAAAACCTTGAACGACAAGCGCAAGTTATACATTGAAACCTATGGTTGTCAGATGAACTTTTCTGACAGCGAGATCGTGGCATCGGTGATGACCAACGGCGATCACTCCCTGGTCGACCAGGCTGCGGATGCGGATGTGATTTTTCTGAACACCTGTTCCATACGCGACCACGCAGAGCAGCGCGTGCTGAACCGCCTGAGGGAATTGCAGCACTTGCGCAAGAAACGTCCGGGGCTCGTGCTTGGCGTGATCGGCTGCATGGCCGAGCGCCTGAAGGAAAAGTTGCTGGAGGATGAAGAGCTGGGGATGCGCGTGGACATGGTTGCCGGTCCGGATGCGTACCGCGAACTGCCACAGCTGCTGGCCGACGTGGAAGGCGGACGGCAGGCCATGCACGTGATCCTGTCGGATGAGGAGACCTATGCCGACATCACCCCGGTGCGGTACAGCGACAATGGCGTGCAGGCCTTCATCTCCATCATGCGCGGATGCGAGAATTATTGTGCTTACTGTGTGGTTCCTTTTACCCGGGGAAAGGAAAGAAGCCGCGATCCGGAATCCATCCTGAACGAAACCCGCCAGCTCCTGGCGGCTGGTTACCGGGAGATTACCCTGTTGGGACAAAACGTGAACTCTTACCGCTATCACGGAGAAAGCGGACCGGTTGATTTCAGCCAGCTGATCGGCCTGGTCGCAGCGGAAGACCCCAGGCTGCGCGTCCGTTTTGCCACCTCGCATCCGAAGGACATGTCGGACGACCTCTTGCGCCAGATGGCTGCCCATCCCAACATTTGCAGGGCCATTCACCTGCCGCTGCAGTCCGGAAGCACCGACGTGCTAAGGCGGATGAACAGGAAATACACCCGGGAGGATTACCTCGACCGGGTGCGCGCCATCCGGGAAATCTTGCCCGGTTGTGCCCTCTCCACGGATGTCATTGCCGGTTTTTGCGGGGAGACGGAAGAGGAGCACCAGGCTACCCTGGAAGTTATGAAGGAGGTGGGCTTTGCCTTTGCCTTCATGTTCAAATATTCCGAACGGCCGGATACCTTGGCTGCGCGGCGTTACCAGGACGATGTGCCGGATGCGGTCAAGACGCGCCGGCTCACGGAGATCATCGACCTGCAGCAGGCGCTTTCGCTGGAAAGCAATGAGCGGGACGTGGGTTCGGTGCAGGAAGTGTTGGTGGAGGGTGCTTCGAAGCGGTCGGACAGCCAGATGATGGGGCGTACTTCCCACAATAAGGTGGTGGTCTTTCCGTGTACGGTGAGCCGTCCGGGCGACTACGTGCAGGTCAGGATCACCGCTTGCTCTTCGGCTACCCTGAAGGGAGAGCGCGTGCCGGATCAGGTGGCAGACCGGTGAAGCAGGAGGCTTTCTGCCACGACCAGGTCGCTGTCGCCGGTGACCTTGATGTTTTCCCTTTCGCCATCCACCAGGCATATTCTTTCTCCTTGGGCTTCCAGCACGGCGGCGTCGTCGGTAAACCTTTCCTCATAGGCACATTGGTAAGCGGATTTGATTCGGGCGGCCTCAAAACATTGGGGCGTCTGGACCAGTTTTACCTTTTGCCGGTCAAGGGCTTCATTAAATGCGTGGTCGGATAACCTGACGGAGTCGTGTGGGGCAATGGCCGGCACGGCATTTCCAAATCGCCGGGCCATTTCGAACACGTTGGCGACCAGGTGTTTGGAAGCCAGGGGCCTCACCCCATCGTGAATGGCTACCAGTCCATCGGGTGCAATGTGCCTTAATCCGCTTTTTACTGAATGGAACCTGGTGGGTCCTCCTTCTGCCACGACGTGTTCCTGGTGGAACCCTTGTTTGCGGCAGATGTCCTGCCAGAGGTCTTTGTATTTCGAAGGGATGACCACCACGATGTGGATTTCCGGATCACAGGCCAGGAAGGCATCGATGCTGTGCAACAAAAGTGGCCGTCCGCCGAGCGTCAGGAACTGCTTGGGCAGGCTTTCGGGTGACATGCGTGTGCCCCGGCCGCCCGCGGCAATGAGCAGCTGTTTTTGCATGGTGTTCGCACGTGTTTTGGCTTTGCCCTTAATCGAGAATCAGCATGGCATCACCATAGGTAAAAAACTTGTATTTTTCCTTGATGGCCTCCTTGTAGGCCTTCATCAGCAGGTCGAAGCCAGCAAACGCCGACACCATCATCATCAGGGTGGATTGCGGGAGGTGAAAGTTGGACACCATGGCGTTGGCCACGCTGAACTCAAAAGGCGGGTAAATGAACTTATTGGTCCAGCCTTCGAAGGGCTTCAGGTGGCCGGAGATCGACACGGAAGATTCGATGGCGCGCATCGTGGTTGTGCCGA
>PUPG01000166.1 GCA_003553005.1 Bacteroidales bacterium | reverse complement strand
GTGGTCAGAAACTCCGTATGGTCAAAGAAGGAGTACATGGGATCTGCATACTTCCGGAAGCATTCATCCGGCTCGTCGTCCGTAAAGAAATAAGATGCTCCCGGCCAACCGTGGCACTTGATTCCAAAATGGTTGTTGGCATTGACTGCCAACTCGCTATTGCCAAAGCCCGATTCCAGGATGGCCTGGGCCATTTTGATGCTTGCCGGTATGCCTGATTCACGCATCTCGGCAATGGCGACGTGTTTGTACTGCTCAATGTAATCTTCCAATGCGATGTGCTGCTGTGCCAGCAGACTTCCCGGAATCATCAGCAAACAAAAGACCACCTTTTTGTAAAGACCGTGCCAGAATTGATACATAAACACTATTTTTGATCGAAAAAACGATGACCGGGTGATCTGATTGTGAACACCGCTTCAAAAATACATCAAAAGGCGCATTTCTGGTTATGGAAAGCATAAAAAAATACTTCCCGGAGCTAAAAAACTACCAGGTGGAAGCACTTGAGGCCATGCATGACCTGTATCCCGACTGGAATGATAAGATAAACGTGATCTCCAGGAAAGATATGGAACATTTCGTCCAGCGACACCTGCTGCACTCCCTTTCCTTACTAAAGGTGGTCAATTTTAAGCCAGGAGCTGAGGTGATGGATGTGGGCACGGGGGGTGGTTTTCCCGGGCTTCCTCTTGCCGTTTGCTGCCCAGAAGCGCAGTTTACCCTGGTGGACTCCATTGGTAAGAAGATCAAGGTGGTTCGGGATGTGGCAGACCAGCTTGGCCTACCCAACGTGCAGGCTGTGCAAAGCCGGGCAGAGCATATGCCTGGCCAGTATGATTTTATCACCAGCAGGGCCGTGAAGCCCCTGCCTGTATTCTATCCCTGGGTGAAAGACAAGATCAAAAAAACATCGCGGCACGAGATCCCCAACGGCATCTTATATTTAAAGGGAGGTGACCTCACAAAGGAGTTGGCTGCATTGCCTTGTCAATACCGGATCTACGCCATCAGCGATTTTTTCTCGGAACCCTATTTTGAAACAAAAAAAATCGTACATTTGTTTGATTAAAAATAAGACGAATAAATTATTTTATTATCTTTGAGAAATTAAAATTTGGTCAAAACATAAAATCAGTCCTATGAGCAAGGAAAAAGACAATGCAACCGATCAAAACAAAGACAAGGCAATCAATAAGGAGAAGATGAAGGCCTTGCAGATGACCCTGGATAAGATTGAGAAGTCTTATGGCAAGGGGACCATCATGAAGTTGGGTGACTCCGCAGTAGTTCCTGTGGATGTGATTCCTACCGGGTCCATCATGCTGGACATGGCGCTTGGCACAGGGGGGTTGCCCCGTGGCCGGGTGGTAGAGATTTACGGTCCGGAGTCTTCCGGTAAAACCACGCTGGCCATCCATGCCATTGCAGAAGCCCAGAAGCTTGGTGGTGTTGCTGCATTTATTGATGCGGAAAATGCGTTTGACAGCAATTATGCCCATAACCTGGGTGTAGACATTGAAAATTTGCTGGTCAGTCAGCCGGATAACGGCGAGCAGGCCCTGGAGATTGCAGAAAACCTGATCCGGTCGGGTGCCATTGACATCATCGTGATCGACTCGGTGGCAGCTCTGACCCCCAAAAGCGAGATCGAGGGAGAGATGGGGGATTCCAAAATGGGCCTGCAGGCCCGCCTGATGTCGCAGGCCCTCCGAAAGCTGACTGGTACCATCAACAAGACAAATTGCTGTTGCATCTTCATCAACCAGCTGCGTGAAAAAATTGGTGTGATGTTTGGCAACCCGGAGACCACCACGGGAGGTAACGCCTTGAAGTTCTATTCTTCGGTGCGTGTGGACATTCGGCGGGCCTCACAGATCAAGGAAGGAGACCGTGTGATGGGTAACCGCACCCGCGTGAAGGTGGTGAAGAACAAACTGGCACCACCTTTCCGCCAGGCAGAGTTCGATATCATTTATGGACAAGGCATATCCAAAGTAGGCGAGATCATCGACCTGGCTGTGGAACACAACATTGTGAAGAAATCGGGTTCCTGGTTCAGTTATGGCGACACGAAACTCGGCCAGGGAAGAGATGCGGTCAAACAGCTGCTCCTTGACAATGAAGAGCTTGCAGAAGAGCTTGAAGGCAAAATCAAAGAGGCCATGGCCGGTTAAGCCACGGCAGCATTCCAATACCAACCAAAACACAAAATCATGAAGCGCATAACCTTATTAGCCATTATTTTTATGATGACAATGTCCAGTGCCACAAAAGGGCAAAACCAGGTATTGACCCCGGAAACCCTCTGGGAGTTTGGAAGGATCAGCGATGTGCAGGTGTCTCCTTCCGGGGAGACGATATTGTTTGGGGTCACCCATTATGATGTGCCCGAAAACCAAGGAACACGCGACCTTTACACCATGCCGGCAGGGGGAGGTGACCCCGTGAACATCACCAACTCCACACAATCTGAATCTGGTGCCGTCTGGCGTCCGGATGGCGAGCGGATCGGTTTTATGCGGGGCGTCGACGGCAGCAATCAGCTGTTTGAGATGAATCCCGACGGCAGCCAGGTCACGCAGCTCACGGATATCGAAGGCGGGAT
>PUPG01000110.1 GCA_003553005.1 Bacteroidales bacterium | reverse complement strand
GCTGCTTCCATTTCGTACCAGTCACCATCCAGGTAAACGAGCTGCGTTTCGTGTTCTCCCTCGGCCATGGCCATGGGGTTGCTGCCCGACCAGAACTCCACCAGGTTAAAGACAAAGAAGTCCAGGAACCCCGCCGCACCATACACCGGCACCACATTCATTCCGTAAAAGAGCAGGGTCTGAGCAAACTTGTTGGGCGTAACGCTTTCATTCCACTGATACACGCTGCGTGTCAGCTGAAAGCTTCCAAAGCAACCGGTCATTGTCAACGAAAAAGCAAACAGCAATCCGGCCAGGGTCATTTTTCGTAGTGTTTTCTTCATGGCAAAATATTTTTTGGATGAGACAATGGGTGTCTTGTAAAGGTAAGCATTATATGGCAGCAAAACACGCGAAAGCATTGATTTGCCTCGTTTTTACCGGGATGAACTATGAAATGACGGGAAGATCAGGATTATTCTTTCAGGTTGCCAGGTGCCGCTTTCAGCAATTGGTCAAAGTAACTGATTGTTTTTTCCAACCCTTCCCGCAGCTGCACCCTGGCTTCCCATTGCAGCAACTCACGCGCATAAGTTGTATCCGGTCTGCGTTGCACGGGATCATTCTCAGGCAAGGGCAAATAAGTGATTGTAGATTTGGAATTACACAGATCCAGCACCTCCCTGGCCAGTTCGAGCATGGTAAACTCATTGGGATTACCCATGTTGATGGGGCCCGTGATGGCATCGTCCGTGGCCATGAAACGGATCATGCCGTCAAGCAAATCATCGATGTATTGAAAGCTTCGCGATTGTGAACCGTCGCCATAGATGGTAATGGGCTTGTCTTGCAATGCCTGCAGGATGAAGTTCGATACCACACGGCCGTCATCAGGCTGCATCCTGGGGCCATAGGTATTAAAGATCCGGATGATCTTGATCCTTACCTGGTTTTGGGTATGATAATCCTTAAACAGCGTTTCGGCGCATCGTTTTCCTTCATCGTAGCAAGAGCGCTTCCCGATGGGATTGACGTGACCCCAGTAGGATTCGGGCTGAGGATGCACCTCTGGGTTGCCATACACTTCACTGGTAGATGCCTGCAGGACCTTCGCCTTCACACGCTTTGCAAGGCCAAGCATATTGATGGCACCCATCACGGAAGTCTTGACTGTTTTAATGGGATTGTATTGATAGTGCACGGGGGAAGCAGGACAGGCAAGGTTGTAAATCTCATCCACTTCCAGGAAAATTTCACGGATAATGTCGTGGCGGATCATTTCGAATCGGTGATTATCCATCATGGGGATGATGTTATCCCTTGAGCCCGTGAAGAAGTTATCCAGGCAAAGGATCTCGTTTCCCTCATTCAGAAGGCGCTCACACAGATGCGACCCGATGAAGCCGGCACCGCCGGTTACCAGTATTCGCTTGTTTTTCATTGTCATTGCTTTTAGATGGCAGTGTAAATGCACTGCAAGTCCGGTTGTCGGTTATTCAAGACAACGAATATACGATTTCTCATTGGGGAATATGCTCCCGGATCAGCAGGCGCAGGTCTTTTGTGCTCACCGGCTTGGAGATGTAGCCGTCAGCGCCAGCCTGGCGGGCCTTTGGCTGGTCGCCTTCGAGGGCGTGGGCCGTTTGGATGATGATGGGGATGTCGGGGTTGAAGGCGCGGATCTCTTGGGTGGCGATCAGGCCATCCTTGATGGGCATCTTCCAGTCCATCAGCACCAGCGAGATGCCCGAATTGCTGCGAACGGCATCGACGGCTGCCTGGCCATCCATCACGTGGATGGGCTTCAAGCCCTCCTTCTTCAAAACCACCTCCAGGAACTGGTAGCTCATGATATCGTCCTCAGCCACAAGCACGCAATGTGGATCAAGGCCGGTCGCCTCAGACTCCGTCGGTTCAGCTGCCAGTGCTGCTTTCCTTGCGGGCTTGAAGGGGATGGCCACCGAGAAGGTGCTTCCCTGGCCTGGCGCTGACTCCAGGCTAACCTGGCCGCCCAACAGGCCGGTATAGGCTTTCACGATGGAAAGACCCAATCCGGAGCCTTCATAGCCGCGGCTCAGCTCCAGGTCGGCCTGCACAAACCGGCCAAAAATGGCCTGCTGTCGATCTTCCGGGATGCCCACGCCGGTATCCGTCACGTAAAATATCATCTGTTGGTCCTGCAAATGACAGCCCAGCTCAATGCTGCCTTCCTGGGTAAACTTCAGGGCGTTGCCCAGCAAATTGGTGAGGATGCCTTCGAGCTTGAGCCGGTCAGTGATGATTGTTCCTGTACCGGGCGGCAGTTCGGACTTCAACCGGAACTCCAGACCCTGCTCGCGCGCCTGCTGGCTGAAAAGCTTTTGCAGGTAGTGCAAGGTATCCGGGACAACCACCTCTTCCAGCGCCAGCTCTGCCTGTCCGGCTTCCAGCTTGGCAGCCTCGATGATGTCGTTGATGGTCTGCAGCAATCGCTGCCCGCTCTGGTTGACGATATCGATAAACTCGGCACGCTGATCTCCTTCCAGGTCGGGTTCCTTCAGCAACTCCAGGAAACCGATGATGGCATTCATCGGGGTCCGGATCTCGTGGCTTACGTTGGCGAGGAAGGCGGACTTCAACCTGCTGCTCTCCT
>PUPG01000002.1 GCA_003553005.1 Bacteroidales bacterium | reverse complement strand
TTTGTCCTTTTGTCCTTTCGACCTTTTGTCCTTTTGTCATTAAAAATATAATTAACCATGTCTGATCAAGTTTTTAAGGAAGCGATCCTGGAAGGCATTCCGGATCAGTTACCCGCACCTAAACCATTTGACCCTGAGATCAATCACGCGCCCAAGCGTAAAGACATCTTAACGCCCGGGGAGAAACGCCTGGCGGTTAAGAATGCTTTGCGCTATTTCCCGGAGAAGTTTCACCAGGCACTTGCCCCGGAGTTCATGGACGAGCTGAAGACCTACGGGCGCATCTACATGCATCGTTTTCGTCCGGATTACCCGATACACGCCCGGAGCCTGGAGGATTTCCCGCACCGCTCCAAACAGGCGGCAGCCATCATGCTGATGTTGAGCAACAACCTCGACCATGCGGTGGCGCAGCACCCCCACGAGTTGATCACTTATGGAGGCAACGGCGCGGTCTTTCAAAACTGGGCGCAATACCGCCTCTGCATGCAGTACCTGGCCACGATGACCGATGAGCAGACGCTGGTGCTGTACAGCGGGCACCCCATGGGATTGTTCCCGTCGCATCCGGATGCCCCACGCGTGGTGGTCACCAATGGCATGATGATTCCCAACTATTCGAAACCGGATGACTGGGAGCGGTTCAATGCCCTTGGCGTAACACAATACGGACAGATGACAGCCGGTTCGTTCATGTACATCGGGCCGCAGGGAATCGTGCACGGCACCACCATCACCGTGCTTAACGCTGGCAGAATGCTGGATAGCGGCGATGGAAGCCTGGCCGGAAAACTGTTTGTTTCCAGCGGCCTGGGTGGCATGTCCGGCGCACAACCCAAAGCTGCCGTGATTGCCGGTGCCATTGGCGTGATTGCCGAGATCAACCCCAAGGCTACGCGCACCCGCCACGAACAAGGCTGGGTCGACGAAGTGTATGAAGACCTGGATGAGTTGGTTGCACGGATCAACAAGGCAAAAGATGACAAGGAAGCGGTATCGCTGGCCTACCAGGGCAACATCGTGGATCTGTGGGAAAAATTCGTGGAAGTGGGCATGCACGTTGAACTGGGCTCGGACCAGACATCCTTGCATAACCCCTATGCCGGGGGCTATTATCCTGCAGGAATCGGCTTTGAAGCGGCCAACGAGATGATGGCGACCGATCCGGCTGGATTCAGGCAAAAGGTGAAGGACTCCCTGGTTCGTCACGTGGAAGCGGTCAACAAGCTCGTGGAGCAGGGCATGTATTTCTGGGACTATGGCAATGCCTTCTTGCTGGAAGCTGGGCGTGCAGGTGCCGATGTCTTCAAACAAGACAAATCCTACCGCTACCCCAGCTATGTGCAGGACATCATGGGGCCGATGTGCTTCGATTACGGATTTGGTCCTTTCCGTTGGGTGTGTGCCTCATCCGATCCGGAAGATCTTCGCCTGACTGACCAGATCGCGGCAGAAGTGCTTCGCCGCATGAAGGCAGAAGCCCCTGAGGAGATTAAACAACAGCTTGACGATAACCTGCGCTGGATTGAACAGGCTGAAGAAAACAAGATGGTGGTCGGCTCGCAGGCGCGCATCCTTTATGCCGACAGCGAAGGCCGCATTCGCATCGCACGGGCTTTCAACGAGGCCATCCGCGACAAGCGGCTCAAGGGACCCATCATCCTTGGTCGCGACCATCACGATGTGAGTGGCACCGACAGCCCTTACCGGGAAACCTCCAACATATACGACGGTTCGCAGTTTACCGCCGATATGGCCATCCACAATGTGATTGGCGACAGCTTCCGGGGGGCTACCTGGGTGTCGATCCACAACGGTGGCGGCGTAGGCTGGGGTGAAGTGATCAACGGCGGATTTGGGATGATGCTCGATGGCTCAGATGATGCCGCCCGCAGACTGGAAAGCATGCTTTTCTGGGATGTCAACAACGGCATCGCCCGCAGAAGCTGGGCGCGAAACAAGGAAGCGGTGTTTGCCATCAAGCGCGCCATGGAAGCAGAACCCCGGTTAAAGGTCACCCTGCCGCACGTGGCTGATGACGATTTGCTCGACAAGCTGGTCTGAGTCTGATGGGGAAAATACGGAAAGATTACCGCCGGTGCCGGATACGCTTACAGGCTGTCCGGCACCGTGCTTATGGGCACGTCCGGAACAAACTCCTCCAGTGCATCATCTTCCACCTGTTGGGCCTCACTTTCCATGATGCTCAGGCGGTTTAACATCTCCTCGTGGATGGCATCCATCTCCCGGCGATCCAGGAGATAACAATCGAGTGCTTCATCAAAGTCATCGGCGTGCACCTCGTGATGCCGGAAGATCGCAGCATAATGGTACCTTGCCGAATCCCGGAAGGAAGGTTCCATATGCTGGTACTCCAGCACGAAAGATTCATACAGGTATATGTCGGTGAGGATATTCACCATTTGTTCGCGGCCCAGGATCTTGTCGCAGTCATCCCGCCCCGGCGCCCTGAAAAAGTTACAGGATACCAGGGTCAGCAGCATCACCGCCAAAACCAGGTTGAATATTTTACCGGCTGTCTTTATCTGTTTATGTTTTTTCAAATTATTGGATATCTGAAGTTTACGCTTTCAACAGGAATGCTATTGGCT
>PUPG01000084.1 GCA_003553005.1 Bacteroidales bacterium | reverse complement strand
TGATTGCCTATGATAAGTATCCCGCTAAGGAAATGGAACAACTGGGCGTGGACTATTTGTCTTTTGATGAGGTGCTGGCCAATAGCGACATCCTCAGCCTGCATTGTCCGCTCACCCCGGATACAGAGCATCTCATCAACAGCGCATCCCTGGAAAAGATCAAAAAGGGTGCGATGCTGGTAAACACGAGTCGTGGCAAACTGGTGGATACCGCCGCCGTGATCGAAAGCTTGAAAAACGACCACCTGGGCTCGTTGGCCATAGACGTGTACGAGGAGGAGGAGAAACTCTTTTTCCGCGATCTTTCCGAATTGATCATCCGCGATGACACGATCGCCCGCCTGATGCTTTTCCCCAATGTGCTCATCACGGCACACCAGGGCTTCTTTACCAACGAAAGCCTGCAGGAGATCACCCGAACCACCCTGAAAAACTTTGAGGACTTTGAGCAGGGGCGCGACTCAGAAAACGAGGTAAGCTGTAAGCTGCTGAAGAATTGCTAATGTCTGCCAACACTCCTTAGGCCCAACTAAAGCCGGGAGTGTGGTTTTAATCACCCAGGTGGCGGATCAGATGAGCCATCATCCCGTCTTCTTCACGAAATACAATATTTGAATAAGCTGTAGAGCCCGGCACCTGGTGCATGGTCAACCCTCCAGAAGTCTGTCATAAAAAAAAGCAGTTACAAACACTCGGCTTGTAACTGCTTGATTTTGTTGTGGGCGCTACTAGATTCGAACTAGTGACCCCCTGCTTGTAAGGCAGGTGCTCTGAACCAACTGAGCTAAGCGCCCGGGGTGTTCCCTTTTTTTGTGGGTGCAAATATACGGCCTTTTTTTAATCCAGCAAGAATTTTTTTACAACAGGTTGAATTTTTTTCTCAGTTTTGGCGGTTACAGGGTCCCGGTGACTGTGGTCAGGGGTCATTGCCAGCTGAACATTCACCGGGTCAAATTGTTTTAAACAACAGTATGAACCAACACGAAAACCATATGAAAACTGCAGAAACTATTATCACTTACGTATTCGGTCTGGTCTACCTGATCTTTGGCCTCAATTTCTTTTTTGGTTTCATCCCCATGCCCGACCTGGAGGGGAGGGCAGCTGAGTTTATGGGAGCTGTCGGTGGCAGCGGATTCATGGTCAGCGTGAAGATCGTGGAGATCGTCGTGGCCCTGATGCTGCTCCTCAACATCAAACGGCCGCTGGCCTGGCTGCTGATCCTGCCGGTATCGGTCAATATTATGATGTATGACGTATTCCTGATGGGAACGGTCACGCCTCCCGCCGCCCTCGTCTTCATCCTCAACTGGTTTATGGTTTACAGGATGCGTGAGAATTACAGCTGCCTGTTCAAATAATTATAGAAAAACTGCTGGACCCTAAGGTGGTTAGGTCTGTGAAAACAGCCATTGAGGAGTCCACGCATAAACAATCGCCCCCGGATAGGTAAGATGACCTTTCCGGGGGCGATGTGTTAGGGTGTTACTGGGTTTCGGAGTTAAGGAGTTATGCTGTTATCTTTATATGGAATACCAATTGCCCTTGGAACGCAACAATTTGGGAACCCTATAACTCTTTAACGCAGTAACCCCATAACGCAGTAACCTTATAACCCGAAGTTTTCTGGTAAATATTGTTCACAAACGCGCTCTACTTCAGGTACCTTTCCAGCCAGTCGTGGAACTCGCCAAACCAGTGGATGGAGTTTTGCGGGGACAGGATCCAGTGGTTTTCGTCCGGATAATAGACCAGGCGGGCTTCCAGGCCCATGTTTCGGTATATGTTGTATACCATGAAGCCGTGGGCCACGGGCACGCGATAATCCAGCTCGCCGTGGATCACCAGCATGGGGGTGCTGAAGTTGTGGGCAAACTGCGACGGGTTGATGGCATTCATCTGCTCCTTGTTTTCCCAGGGGGAGCCGCCATATTGGTATTTGCGGTTGGCAGAGAAGTCGGAGGCAAACTGCAGGTGCAGGTCATATACACCGGCGTGGTTGATCAGGCAGGCGAAACGATCGGTATGTCCGGCAATCCAACTCACCATATAGCCGCCATAGCTTCCGCCGGTGGCTGCCATCCGGTCCTCATCAACCAGGCCCCGGTCGATCAGGTAATCAGCAGCTTTCATGATATCTCGGTAGGGCAGTTCGGAGTGGTTTCCGTGGATGCTCTTGACGAAATCCTGTCCGAAGCTGCTCGACCCGTGGAAGTTGGGCATTGCGGCAATGTATCCCGGCGCGGCAAACGCCTGGCTGTTCCAGCGGAAATGGAAGCTGTCGCCAAAGATGCCGTGCGGGCCGCCGTGGATCATCATCACCAGGGGATATTCCTTGTCGGGATCGTAATCGGGCGGATAGTTGATGAACATCTGGATCTCCTCGCCGTTGGCGCCAGCGTAGGTGACATTCTCGATCTCCCCCCACTGGATGTTTTCCACGATGCGGTCATTGAACGTGGTCATCTGATCCACGTCGCCACGCCGCAGGTCTACGCGGTAGATCTCGGGTGGTGCGCTGAGGTTATGATGGTTGAACACCAGGTGTTGTCCGCCGGCCAGCGCAGCGCCGTTATTGGTGCCACCCCTGAAGACTTCGGTATGTGGACCGCCGTCGGCCGAAATGC
>PUPG01000219.1 GCA_003553005.1 Bacteroidales bacterium | reverse complement strand
TTAATCCCTTTGATCTGGCAGCCGATGCTGGTCATGCCCTTGTAGCCTTCGCCAAGGGAAGATGGTTCAGGCAGGACGGCCTTGAGGAATTCCAGGGGCACGATGTCGACGCCCTTAAACGTGATGGGCTTGATGCTGGTCATCCCGACTTCCTGCAATACATTGAGGAAGTTGATGTACTGGTCGCCAAAGGTCATCCAGAAACGCGCCCGCTTGAGTGAGGGGAAGTTTTTCACCAGCGACTCGAGCTCTTCGTGGTAAAGCAGGTAGGATTCGCGCTCCCCGATCTCCGGATAAGCAATGGGCCGGTGTATTTCGAGGGGTTTGGTTTCCACCCATTTGCCATTCTCCCAATAGCGGCCGTTCTGGGTGATCTCCCGGATGTTGATTTCCGGATTGAAGTTGGTGGCAAAAGCTTTGCCGTGATCGCCGGCGTTGCAATCCACGATGTCCAACGTATGGATTTCATCAAAATAATGTTTGGCCGCATAGGCGGTAAACACGCCAGTTACACCGGGATCAAAACCGCAACCAAGTATCGCCATGATGCCGGCTTCCTTATAGCGGTCGTGGTATGCCCATTGCCAGCTGTACTCGAACTTGGCCACATCACGGGGCTCATAGTTGGCCGTATCCAGGTAGTGGGTCCTGGTCTCCAGGCAGGCATCCATGATGGTGAGATCCTGGTACGGCAGGGCCACGTTGACCACCATATCGGGTTTGAACTTGTTGATGAGGTGCACCAGCTCGGGCACATTGTCCGCATCCACCTGGGCGGTCTTGATGCGATCGCCACCTACGGCGCGCGCGATCTGCTCACACTTTTCCAGGGTACGGCTGGCCAGCATGATGTCAGAAAACACTTCCGGCAAACGTGCACACTTGCGGGCAACCACGTTACCCACACCTCCGGCTCCAATGATCAGTACTTTGCTCATGGTTCTGTTTTTTTAAGTGACGAAAGGACGAAATGACGAAATGACAAAATGAATAAACAAAAATAAGAAAATACGCAGATCTTCCCGCAAAACCTGTGAGTGTTTTATCCTTTTATCCCTTTGTCCTTTCGTCCTTTCGTCCTTCGATCTCACCCCAACGCCCAACTGCTGCGATCGAGGCTGCGGTAATGGATGGCTTCGGCCAGGTGTTCCACCTGGATGGCTTCGCTGCCGTCGAGGTCAGCGATGGTGCGCGCCACTTTGAGGATCCGGTCATAGGCGCGTGCAGAAAGTTCCAGCTTTTCCATCGCGGTTTTCAGCAGCAGGGAACCGGCAGAGGAAATGCGGCAAACTTCGCGGAGATGCCTGCTTTGCATCTGGGCATTGCCATAGATCCCCTGGTCAGCGGCATACCGCTCCGATTGCCGCTGTCGTGCCCGGATGACACGCTCCCGGATATCCCTGCTGGACTCAGCGGGTTTATGGGCATTCATCTCTTCAAAAGGTACGGGGGTCACTTCAATGTGGATGTCGATCCGGTCGAGCAATGGTCCGGAGATGCGGTTCAGGTATTTCTGCACCATATGGGAACCGCAGGCGCAGTCCTTGTCGGGATGGTTGTAGTAGCCGCAGGGACAGGGGTTCATCGAGGCCACGAGCATGAATCCGGCCGGATAGGAAACCGAAAAACGCGCCCTGTTGACGGTCATCACGCGATCTTCCAACGGTTGCCGCAACACCTCCAGCACGGTGCGCTTAAACTCCGGCAGCTCATCCAAAAACAACACCCCGTTGTGGGCCAGGGAGATTTCTCCAGGCATGGGATAGGACCCTCCCCCGACAAGGGCGATGTCGCTCACCGTGTGATGGGGGTTCCGGAATGGCCGGACCGCCAGGAGTGAACTGTTGTTCTCAAGCTTTCCGGCCACGCTGTGAATCTTGGTGGTCTCCAGCGCTTCCTGGAGCGTCGGCGGGGGCAATATCCCGGGTAAACGTCTGGCGATCATCGTCTTACCCGATCCCGGACTACCGATAAGCAGGATGTTATGTCCGCCAGCTGCTGCCACCTCCATGGCGCGCTTGATGTTCTCCTGGCCCCTGACGTCGGCAAAATCGACGTCAAACTGATCCACACGGGCAAAAAAATCAGCCCGGGTGTCAACGGTGACAGGCGCCAGGGATGCGCTTCCATTAAAAAAATCGATGACCTGACGGATGTTGTGCACGCCATAGACCTTCAGCTGATTCACCACAGCCGCTTCACGCGCATTGGCCTCCGGAAGGATGAACCCCTCGAAACCGGCTTCGCGCGCTTTGACAGCGATGGGCAAAGCACCCCGAACAGGCTGCAAGCCCCCGTCGAGCGACACTTCGCCCATGATCATATACCGGCCAACCCGGTCCGGCGAAATCTGTCCGGTAGCAGCCAGGATGCCAATGGCAATGGTCAGGTCATAGGATGATCCCTCTTTCCGGATGTTGGCCGGCGCCATATTGACCACAATGCGCTTTCCGGGAATCTTATACCCATTATGTTTCAATGCAGCCTCAATCCTGTGATGACTTTCTTTGACCGCACTATCTGGCAATCCAACCATGAAAAAGTTTACTCCCGGCGCCACGGAAGTCTCCACCGTGACAATGGTGGCGTTTACACCCTGTATAGTGCTCCCGAATGTTTTTACAAGCATAC
>PUPG01000049.1 GCA_003553005.1 Bacteroidales bacterium | reverse complement strand
GGCATCACCCCGGAGCTGGCCAGCGCCGTGTGGGTGGGCGGAGAAGACCGGGGCATCCGCTTCCGTTCACTCAGTCTCGGACAGGGCGCCAACACCGCCTTGCCGATATGGGCCAAGTACATGACACGATTGTATGAAGATGAAAACATCGATATCAGCAAAGCGGATTTTGAACCCCCGCTGAATCCGCCATCCATAGAAACAGATTGCTCCAAGGTGGAAGAATCTGAATCACCCAGAGACTATTTCCGTCGTGAAATTTTCTGACAAGTAAGTCAGACCTTAGGATATCTTAATTTATGAAAAGCATTGTGATCCCTATTTTGCTGCAAGGCCTGGCGACCATCGCTTTACTGCTTCACGCATCCGGGCTGCATGCCAGCGATATCGCCATTGGCCATTGGCGGCACCACCTGCCCAACAACGTCATCACCCGCCTTGCTGAAACTGACCAGCAGATCATCGGCGCCACACCATATGGCATGGTGGCCTTCAACAAAGCCGATAACAGCATGAAACGGCTGAACAAGGTAGATGGACTCAATGACTTTGGCCTCTCTGCCATTCACTGGGATGAACAGGAAGAGGTGTTGCTCATCGGCTATGAGAACGGCAACCTGGACGTCATGCGCAACGGGCAGTTTATCAACGTCCCGGACATCAAAGAGGCCGCAATCCTGGGAAGCAAAACCATCAACCAGATAGTCACCGCCGGGGAAAGCACCTTGCTTGCCTGCGACTTTGGCGTGGTCGAAATGGACGTGGCCAACAGGCTCATCCTCGACACCTGGTTCATCGGCCCTTTTGGAGGGATGGTAAACGTGAACGACATCCTGGTAACCGACTCTGTATTGTATGCGGCGACCAATGCAGGCCTGCTTTATGCGGATGCCGACGCCACAAACCTGGCTGATTACCGGAACTGGCACCGGATGAGCGTGAGCCGCGACGAGAATAAGACATTCACCTTCGTCACCGCCCACGCAGACATGGTCTTCGTGGCCCGCCAGGGCGAAGCGCAGGACAGCCTATTCTACCATGATGGCAACAGCTGGCAATCATTTGTTCCGGCAGGCGGATTTGACGGACCCGGAATACGGGCACTCCGCAGCAGTGATGACAACCTGATCGTAGCTGCCGGCCACAGACTTGACGTGTTTGACGAGGCCATGTCCGTGGTCAAACAACTGGATACCTATTATGCCGGCAACCCGACGCCCAACGACGCCTTGTACGATGCCACCGGCAGGCTCTGGATTGCCGATGACGGACGGGGACTGGTCAAACAACATGATGCCCAAAGTTACGAGCAGATCGTGCTGGAAGGCATGGATTATCCCAACGCGTTCAGCATGGATGCCAGGGATGGCAGGATATGGGTCGCCCCCGGGGGGAAATCATATATCGGCTCGCCCGAATGGAACATCCATGGGTACTATTTCTTCGAGAATGGTAAATGGACACGCTACCGGCGGTCGCAATTCCCGGTGCTCAATGACGTGCTGGACATTGTCGACATCACCGTGGACCCCGCAAACCCGGAGCGCGCTTATGCCGCAGCCTGGAATGGCGGCATGGTGGAAGTCAGCACCGAAGGCGTCATTGCGCTCTACGATGACTCCAACAGCACGCTGGAAAAGCGATCCGGACTGGATGACTACCTGCGCGTGGGCGGAACTGCCGTGGATCGCGACGGCAACGTATGGGTCACCAACTCCGAAACCGACCATCCCATCCAGGTAATGACCACGGAGGGAGATTGGATGGCCTTCTCCAGTGGGGGCAACTTCGGCACCCAGAGGACGGTTGGTAAGCTCGTGATCGACAGACATGGACAGAAGTGGGTCAACATCCATAACCAGGGCATTTTCGTGTTCAGGGAACACAGCCTGACCAACACCCAAAACTTTGATGCCCGGATGCTGGGCACGCAAGGTGGTAGTGGCGGACTGCCCAGCAGCAGGGTGCATAGCATGGCCGTCGACCACAACGGCTATGTATGGGTGGGCACCGCAGAAGGGGTGGCCGTATTTTACTCCCCGGGAAGAGCCTTTGATGGAGATCCCTTTGACGCCCATCGCATCATCGTGGAACAGGAAGATGGCTTTGCCGGATACTTGCTGGAAACGGAAGCCGTCACCGCCATCACGGTGGATGGCTCCAACAAAAAGTGGTTTGGCACCGAACGCTCAGGCGCTTTTCTCCTTTCGGCAGATGGCAGGGAAACCATCTTCCACTTTCATGAAGGGAACAGCCCCATTCCGTCGAACAACATCCGGGATATCGCCATCAACGAAAAAACGGGTGAAATCTTCTTTGCCACCGACCGCGGCGTGGCCTCATACCGCGGCTTTGCCACCGAGGCAGGAATACGGCACAGCGACGAGGTCTATGCTTACCCCAACCCCGTGAGGAGAAGCTATGACGGCTACATCGCCGTGAAAGGCCTGGTTAGAAATGCCAATGTAAAAATCACCGACATCAGCGGCAACCTGGTATGGGAAACCGTAGCCGAGGGGGGACAAGCCATATGGAACGGCCAGGATTTGCACGGCAGACGGCCCTCCACGGGGGTATACCTGGTGTTTTCCACCAACGATGATGGAGAGGAAACCATGGTGACAAAAATCATG
>PUPG01000085.1 GCA_003553005.1 Bacteroidales bacterium | reverse complement strand
GGTTATATCGGCGTGCCCCGCTTCGGCATCTACAATGAAGAAGGCGAGTGGATCATCGAAGGCGTTGGCATTTACCCGGACATTGAAGTGGTGGATGAACCACATAAGGTAGCCCGCGGAGAAGATCCGAGCCTGGAGAAAGCCGTGGAAATCCTGCTTCAGCAGCTGGAAGAAGACCCACCACAGGAGTGGCCGGTACCCGAACAGCCCGACCGCTCAGGCTGGATTGAAATAGAAATTGAGTAATGTGCTAATTTGCTAATGTGCCAATGTGCTAATTAAGAGTTTCGAATATAAGATGAGTTTATTGCCTTTGTTTCTGGCGGAGAAACCTTTTGCAACCACTTAACATTGCACAAACGACCCTTAAATTAGCACATTGGCACATTAGCAAATTAGCTCATTAAAAAGGGTATCCGATCCCCAGGTTAAACACGATGTGGTCTCTTCGCCAGCGGCTCTCGTGCAACCGCACGGGATCAAAGAAGCTATCCGTATCAACTGCCGGGTCGGCCAGGGGAATGGCAAAATCGAAGCGAAGGATAAAGAAGTTGGCATCGATGCGTAAACCCAGACCTGCGCCCAAGGCAATCTCTTCATAAAATGTGCCGGCGGAAAAAGTTCCGCCCGGCACATTTTCATCATCGCGCACCCGCCAGATATTTCCGGCATCGACAAACAATGCGCCCTTAAAAAGATTGGTGATGTCAAACCGGTATTCCAGGTTGGCTTCCAGTTTAAGGTCTCCGGTCTGATAGATATTGTAAGTTCCTTCCGTCTCTTCATCCGGCACATAGCGGCCAGGACCAACAGAGCGGGGATGAAATGCCCGGATGCTGTTTGAGCCCCCCGAGACATACTGTTTCACATAGGGCATCATTTCGGAATTTCCATAAGGCAGTCCAGCCCCGAGAAAGAGGCGGCTGACCAGGCGGCTGCCTTCCCCTACCTGCCAGTAATGCCTGAAGTCCCCGTCCGCCTTGGCATACTGGGCAAAGCTCTGGTCAAAGAAGCCATAACCTCCATCCTCCTCTTTTGATACCCCAAAAACCTGGTCCATCAGCAGGTAGGCAACATTTCCGGAAAGGTCAAGGTTCAGATGCACGTACCAGTCGTGTTGGTTCCCGGACTTGAGTCTCGAATTATAGACATAGGCATATTGCCCCCCCAGGATGAATTGCTCGAACAAACCTTCACGCAGCAGGGTCCCACCCACCAGGATATCTTCCATGTCCTCACCCACATCACCAAGTCGGTAAAGGTTGAATACCAGCGGAGACACCCGGATCTGTGTGGCCAGGTCCCGGTTCCAGGTATAGCCAAAGCGGGCGTGCATAGTGGTCAGGTCAAAGGCATCGGTACGGCTCATTCTGTTTGCACCGAGCGAGATGCTCGTTTTGGGCGACAGCACCTGGGGAGCTGTCTTCCACCCGGCGGGCAGCAGGAAGCGCGGAAACGAAAGGGTGGCATCCATGCCCAGCTCTGATGAAGAAGCGCTGCGTTGCCGGCCCACAAGCACTTCATAAGCGCCATTCAGACTCAGGTCGAGCTGCTCGGCCCCGCTGAAGAGGTTCCTGTTGGTGAGGGTGGTGTTGAATCCCGGACCAGCAAAGTTGTTGGATTTGGTCACTCCCCTCAGTTCGGCCGACATGGACCGACGTTCAATGGGGGTCAGCAGCACGCGGGCATCAAGGACATCTCGTCCTTCCTCCTGGCGGGGCCGGAACCGGATGTTCACAAAGCGAAAAGTGCCCAGGCTCATCAGGTGGTTCAGACTCCTGTCGTGATCCCTCACATCGTATAAGCTATCCTGGTTAAAAAACACCGATCGCCGGATGACCTGCGGGTCAAACTGGCCGGCATCATCCGTAAAATAGACACCCGCTTCCAGTTCCAGGGTATCCTGCATGGCAGCCAGGTTGCTTCCGCCTGCCATATAGTCTGCATGTATGTATATATTCCCGATTCGATACGAACGCCGGGCAGCATCAGGGATATCCGGCTTGATCGTCGCATGGAGGTCTACCCGCCGGTCGCCTGCCGCTGAATCTGCGCGAAACAACAGGTGATCCGGATGAAAATAGAAGTAACCCTTTTTCTTCAACGCCCTTTCGATGCGTTGCCGTTCCCTGCGCATGGTCTCCAGGCTGTAGGGGGCTCCTTCCTCTATCAAGCTGTTTACCAGTCCATTGTTTATTTCGCGTGCCAATTCTGAGTCTTCGTCTACCGGGTACAGGGTGCCAAAACGATAAGGCCGCTTCAGGGAAACCTGGTAATCCAGCGAAACCGTCCGTCTCGTACTGTCCTGCTGATGCGCAATCCGGGCATCGAAATAGCCCATGTTATACAGGCGGTTGTACATCAAGCGCAAATGACGATCCACATAGGCTTCTTCAAACAACACCGGTTCTTCGCCCAGCCTGTTCTTCATCCAGTGGCGCACGCCCCTTCCCGTGGGCTCTCCTGCGCGTTGATACATCCATAGCGCCGGCCTGGAAATGATGAGTTGGCTGTTTGGCGCAGGTCGCAATACCCGGGAAAGCTCCCGCTCCACATTGCGCTTATCCTCCACGTCCTCTTCCTTGTCCAGGTGAATGCTGCTGCCGGTATACAGATACTCATCCTCCGGCAGCTTGCGCAGCCC
>PUPG01000201.1 GCA_003553005.1 Bacteroidales bacterium | reverse complement strand
GTAGCCCGTAGGGGATTCGAACCCCTGCTACCAGGATGAAAACCTGGCGTCCTAACCCCTAGACGAACGGGCCGTTATTGCTGCTGCAAAAATATATTTAATTTTCAAAACAGCAAAAAAGAATGGCTTTTTTACTGCAGGCCGTTGACGTGCCGGGTCAGGCTCGACTTCAGGTTTGCCGCTTTATTCTTATGGATCACGGATTTTTTTGCCAGCCTGTCGATCAGGGATACGACACGGGGCAACTTTTCCTGTGCTTCCGTCTTTTCCTGGGTGTTCCGCAATTTTTTCACCGCATTGCGGGTAGTCTTGGCATAGTACCGGTTTCTGAGCCTCTTGGCATTATCCGAACGAACTCTCTTTTTTGCTGATTGATGGTTTGCCATAATAAGCCGTGCTGATTAAAAATGAATACTTTAGTGCTTTGTAGCCCGTAGGGGATTCGAACCCCTGCTACCAGGATGAAAACCTGGCGTCCTAACCCCTAGACGAACGGGCCGTGACCATGGATTGCTCCAAAAAGGAGTGCAAATGTAAAACAAAATTTCTTTTCCACAAAATCGTTTCTCAAATTCCAACGATTTTGTTGGTATCTTTGCCTGCGCAAAATCAATGCATTTTAGCAAAAAAAGCTTGATTAGCCTATTGTTAATTAGTTTTTTTTATATTTGTATCATCTAATCAGACAGAGATAATCAATCCAATCAAATCAGATTAACCAATACAAAGCTATTATTATGAAAAAAATCAACTTTAAGCTAATTGCTGTACTCCTTGTTACAGCAGGATTGTTTGCCAGCTGTGGAGTCAACAGGATGGTAAGGAACTACGATGAGGGGCTGAGGTACACGCCTGAGACCAACCCCCTGGAGAACCATGGCGGCCAGGTAGCGGCCAACGTGGATGGCCGGATCGCTGAGGGATATTTTCAGCGCAATGCAGTCATGGAGCTTACTCCCGTGCTGAAACACGCTGGTGGCGAGCTTGAACTGGAAACGGTCGTGCTTCGCGGAAGCAGAACGACGACCACCGGTACGATGATCGATCGTGACCGCAACACCAATGTGGAGCTTTACAACACAGTGGATTACGCTCCCGACATGCTGGCCTCTGAGCTTTACGTGCGCGGAATCGTATACCGCGAAGGCAGAAGGGACAATGCCAGCGAGCTTCCCGAAAGGAAAGTGGCCGACGGCGTCATCGTGACCTCGCAGCGCGTGAAAAAGGACCACAAGGTAGCCATCGCACCGCACGAATATGAAGAAGAGGTGATCATCTCCAAAACAGCAAACATCTATTATGCTTACATGCGCCACAACCTGAACTGGCGTCTGGACCTCAACCGCACAGATGAAGCACAGGAGGCCATCGAAGCCATGGAAGAGTTCATCCAGCGCGGCTGGGAGCTGAAAAGGGTGGATGTAGACGCCTGGGCTTCCCCGGAAGGTGAAGTGGCTTTCAACATGGAACTCTCGGAAGATCGTGCAGCTACCGGAGAAGGTTACGTTAAAGACCTTTTCGACGACAAAGACGTTGAGTTGCCGGAACTTCACGTAGAAGCCAAAGGAGAGGATTTCGACGGATTCATGACCAAGCTCGAAGCTTCTGACCTGCCCGACAAGCAAGCCATTGCCAACGTGATCAACTCGCAGCTTGCTCCGGCCGAGCGGGAGAGAAGGATCAAGGACATGACCCTGATTTATGAAGAGATCGAAAAGATCCTTGAGCCCCTGCGTCGCGCAGAGATTACCGTGCATGCCTATGAGCCCAAGTTTACCCACGAGGAGCTCGCAACCTATGCCATTGAAGACCCCACTCAGCTTGATGAGAAAGAGTTGCTGTTTGCTGCCACGCTGACCGACGACAAAGCCACCCAACTCAACATTTACCGCACAGCCATGGAGCAGTTCCCCAACAGCTACAAAGGCTTTAACAACGCTGCTGCCATTCTGCTGGAAATGGACGAGGCGGACGATGCGGCCAACCTGCTGGAGCAAGCCAACCAGCTCGCACCAGGCAACGGATACGTCCAGAACAACCTGGGTGTCATTGCGGCATGGGAATATGACGATGAAAACGCGGTTTCGATGTTCGAGGCGGCCCGTGCGCAAGGTGTGGATGCCGATTACAACATGGGTGTGATGGACATCAGGGGTGGCAACTACGACAGCGCCCTCAACAACTTTGCCGACTATACGTGCAAGTACAATGTAGCCCTTGCACAACTGATGGCTGGCAACGAGAGCAACGCGGTCAACACCCTGAACTGCGCTCCCGAATGTGGCCACGTAGCCTATCTGAAAGCCGTGATTGGTGCCAGGAACAATGACTCCGCCGCACTTTACAGCAACCTGCGCCGCGCCATCGAATTAAACTCTGCCATGGCGGAAATTGCCAGGGAAGACAGGGAGTTTATTGAATATTTCGGTGAAAGCGAGTTCCAGGACATCGTCCTGTAAGCGCACCGACGATAACACATAAAAAAAAAGCGGGTCATTGGCCCGCTTTTTTTTATGCCATGCAAGCTGTGCGTTTCTCCTGCAGGGATCTCATGGGTTACACCCCCAGCCGGATGTGGGTCATCCCTTTGGGATACTCCTTGTCGATGGCCTCCAGCACCAGCTCAAGATGTGACGGATAAGCCACAAAGTCAAT
>PUPG01000071.1 GCA_003553005.1 Bacteroidales bacterium | reverse complement strand
CTGCTTTTGGCTGCTGGCTATTGGCTTTTGGCAATAAAATGCAGTGGGTGACTTTGACCACCCGTGGGTTACTGCAACTCCACGAGTACCTGGTTCTTCGCTACGATATCTCCCTCTTTGATGTTGACCCTTTTGATGACGCCATCGGCGGGCGACAGCATCACATTCTTCATTTTCATGGCCTCCAGGATGCAGAGTTCGCTGCCCTCCTTGACTTTTTGGCCTTTCTTGACAAACACTTTCTGGATGTTGCCGGGCATGAAAGAGGTCACCTCTTTGGGGTTAAGCGGTTTGTAAGGTTTGCGTTGCTGGTATTTCTTATTGGGATGGGTGGGGTATTCCACATCATCGACCACCAGCAGAAATGGCTCTTCTTTTTTACCCTTTCGTTTCTTCTTCATAAGAAAAGATGCTTAGGTTCATACACACCGGATCAGAATGGCGGAATGCCATGCTTTTTCTCCGGTCCTTTTTCGTCTTTATCCACTGCGATCTCGAGGGCGTGGAGCAGGAACTTGCGCGTTTCGCCTGGTTCGATCACGGCGTCGATATACCCGTGGGCTGCTGCCACGTAAGGATTGGCAAACTTCTGCTTGTATTCGTCCACCTTGCGTTGCCGGGTTTCTTCCGGATTGGAGGCGTTCATGATCTCGTGGCGGAAGATGATGTTTGCGGCGCCTTCCGGACCCATCACGGCGATTTCCGCTGTTGGCCAGGCAAACACAAAGTCTGCCTTGAGGTGTCGTGAGCACATGGCGATATATCCCCCGCCGTATGCTTTCCGCAGGATCACGGTCACCTTGGGCACGGTAGCTTCGCTATAGGAATACAGGATCTTGGCCCCGTGGCGGATCACACCGGCGTGTTCCTGGTCGATGCCAGGCAGGTAGCCGGGGAGGTCGACCATCGTCACGAGCGGGATGTTGAAGGCATCGCAGAAGCGGATGAAGCGTGCGGCCTTATCGGAGGAGTCCACATCGAGCACGCCGGCCAGGATGAGTGGCTGGTTGGCCACAAAGCCAATGGTTTGTCCGTTGAGGCGCCCGAAGCCAACCACCATGTTGGCGGCATAAAGCTCCTGCACTTCAAAAAACTCGCTGTCGTCGCTGATGGCCTTGATGATGTCCCTGACGTCGTAAGGTTCTCTTGGATCGGTGGGTATGATGTTGTCTATGCGGAACTGTTTTGATTTGGGGGCTTTTTTGGGGAATGGCGCTGCTTTTTTCTTGTTGCTCCAGGGAATGTAGGAGACCAGCTTTTTGATCTTCTGGAAGCATTCATCTTCACTTTCTGAGAAAAAATGGGCATTGCCGGTGATCTCGCTATGCACCCTGGCGCCACCCAGCTCTTCCATGCTGATCTCCTCGCCGAGCACGGAGCGGATTACCTCCGGACCGGTAATGAACATCTTGGAGATCTTGTCCACCACAAACACAAAATCGGTCAGGGCAGGGGAGTAGACCGCACCACCGGCACAAGGGCCGAGGATGACGGAGATCTGGGGAATGACTCCTGAGGCCTGCGTGTTGCGGTAAAAAATTTCGCCATAACCGGCAAGCGAATTGACCCCTTCCTGGATACGCGCACCACCGGAGTCGTTGATGCCGATGATGGGAATTTTAAGTCGCATGGCGTGATCCATGATCTTGCCGATCTTCCGGGCATGCATCAGTCCGAGCGAACCACCTGCAACCGTAAAGTCCTGGGCATAAATGCAAACAGGGAAGCCACTGATGGTCCCTGTTCCCGTGATCACCCCGTCGCCCGGCAGGTGTTTTTTGTCCATGTCAAAATCCTTGGCTGCATGCTCCACAAAGAGATCATACTCATGGAATGAGTTGGGGTCGAGCAGCGACACGATGCGCTCGCGCGCGGTCATCTTCCCCATGGCGACCTGTTTTTCAATGGCTTTTGCGCCACCGCCCTGTATGGCACTCTGCATGCGCTTCTTCAGGTCCAGCGTCTTTTGTTTAATTGACATATTTTCTTAGGTTTTTGTTTTTAATGGCCTGATCAGTAAAGGGATAAGTCAGGCAATCAGGCCGAATCATACGGTAAATCCGGCCAAAACGAACTTCCAAAGTAAAGAAAAAAAACCAAAAGATGACCGATTTTTTATTGATTTTTGCTGGTCATCTTTTGGGGGGCTTGGTATTATATGCTGTGATACAGTTGGTTTGGATGCATACATTTGTTCAAAACAACGCCTGTGCAATTGCCGGGATGCGCGCTTTGCGGTGCTTGCTAACCGGGAAAAGCCCTATTCGGTCAGCAAGATCCGGAAAACGGCCGGGTTTTCCGCCCCATGCACCCGCAGGAAATATATGCCTCTTGAGAGGTTGCCAACCTGCAGACTCACTTCTTGTCCGGCATAGGTGTGCTCCAATTGCTTCTGCTTCAGTAGTTGCCCCTGCAGGTTGACCAGCGAGATACCGGTTGCCCCACTGGCATCCTCAAACCTGATGCGCAGCTGGTTGGTAGCCGGGTTAGGGAACACCCGGAAGGGCTGGTCTGTTTCTGCGATCTCCTCCACGTCTGTGGCCATGTCGGCAAAGCTTGCGGTCAGTGACGTGTTGCTGCCCGGCATGAGCAGCTGAAGCGCTTTTTGGTGGCTGATGGCTTCACCGCCCTGGAGCCACGAGTGGAACATGTAGCTGACATTGGGGGT
>PUPG01000220.1 GCA_003553005.1 Bacteroidales bacterium | reverse complement strand
TCAGGGGCGTGGTGGCCTATTTCCGGGTCTACGACGGCAAGATCAACCAGCACGACCACGTGCAGTTCATGAATACCAAAAGACAATACCACGCGGATGAGGTGGGGGTGCTCAAGATCGCTCAGCATCCACGCAAAGAGATATCAGCAGGGGATGTGGGCTACATCATCTCCGGCATCAAGGATGCCCGCGAGGTAAAGGTAGGCGACACCATCACGCACGTGAAGCACCCTACCGACAAGCCCGTGCGGGGCTTTGAAAACGTCAAGCCAATGGTGTTTGCGGGCATCTACCCAGTCGATACGGACGACTTCGAAGAGCTGCGTGCGGCCATGGAAAAACTTCAACTCAACGATGCCTCCCTCACCTACGAGCCCGAGTCATCCGCCGCACTGGGCTTCGGCTTCCGTTGCGGCTTCCTGGGAATGCTGCATATGGAAATCGTGCAGGAACGGCTGGAAAGGGAGTTCGACATGACGGTGATCAATACGGTGCCCAACGTGTCTTACCATGCCTACACCAACCAGGGCGAGCTGAAAATCGTCAACAACCCCTCAGACATGCCGGGTCCGAATGAGCTGGAGTCCATGGAAGAACCCTACATATCAGCCCAGATCATTACCAAGGCCGAATTTGTCGGTCCGGTGATGTCGCTATGCCTGGAGAAACGAGGGATCGTCAAAAACCAGGTCTATCTCACCACCGACAGGGTCGAGCTGAGCTTTGAAATGCCGCTGGCCGAGATCGTCTTTGACTTTTACGACAAGCTGAAAACCATCTCCAGGGGCTTTGCCTCCTTCGATTATCATCCCATCGGATACAAGCCATCCAACCTGATCAAACTGGACATCCTGCTCAACGGCGACCACGTGGATGCCCTCTCGGCCTTGATTCACCGGGAAAACGCCTACGATTTCGGCAAACGCATCTGCCTGAAGCTCAAGGAGCTCATCCCCAGGCAACAATACGACATCGCCATCCAGGCAGGCATCGGATCCAAGATCATTGCCCGCGAAACGGTCAAGGCGCTTCGCAAAGACGTCACCGCCAAATGTTACGGCGGCGACATCACCCGAAAGCGGAAGCTGCTCGAAAAGCAGAAAAAGGGGAAGAAAAGGATGCGCCAGGTGGGCAATGTGGAAGTACCTCAGCAAGCCTTCATGGCCGTATTGAAGCTGGATGACAAATCCTAAGTGCTACGGGCATAGCAACTCCGGCAAAGGGGTTCATAGGCGTCGGTTTCCCCAAGAAGCACCAGGTTTTTATCGGCCACGGTACGATGCGAATACTGCGCCAGGTTGCCACATTTCACGCACACGGCATGCACCTTGGTGATGTATTCGGCCGTAGCCAGCAGCGCAGGGATGGGCCCAAACGGCTTGCCTGAAAAATCCATGTCGAGGCCTGCCACAATCACACGGAGCCCGGCGTCAGCAAGCTGATTGCACACATTAGGCAACTCCGCATCAAAAAACTGGGCTTCGTCGATGCCGATGACATCCACATCATTGGCCATCAGCAAGATATTTGAAGACGCAGGGACCGGGGTGGACATGATCTCATTCTCATCGTGCGAGACCACCTTCTCCTCATCGTAACGGGTATCCACGCCTGGCTTAAAGATCTCCACCTTAAGCTGCGCAATGCGCGCTCGTTTCAGCCGCCGGATCAGCTCTTCGGTCTTGCCGGAAAACATGCCACCGCAGATGACCTCGATCCATCCGCGATTGCCCGGCCGTTGCACATCATTTTCCAAAAACATCGGTTGTCAGGAGTTTGTCTGGGACATCTGGATATCCTATTTGCCAAAACAGGGCTTTCCTTTTGAAAATGCCTGCTTTTCACAAAAATAAACAATAACTTTACACCGTTTTTCATTTCAGTGAAGAAATTCTATTCATCAGATCATATTTTATGAAGTCACAGGAGATCATGCAGGAGATCACCCGGTTGCTCGATGAAATCGTCACGCGCACCCTGGATGTCAAGCAGAAAAATGTTTCCGGAGATGCCTTGCTGGACATTGACCTGGTCAAAGATGACATCAGGCAACTTTACCGGCGCATGGAAATGCTAAGGGGCATCATTGCAGCGCATGCCAGGACGGACAGCCCTTCAACCCTAACACCGCCGGTCAAAGAAACCATTCCGCCAGACCAGCCTGATGAGCGCCGCCCCCCTGAGGCTCACCAGCCTGAATCAACTCCGACACAGGCACCGGCCAACACCCCAAACCAGCCGGAGGCTGCCTCCACGCCCGAGGAAAAACCGCAAGCCCCGGTTGAAGACCAGGCCAGCGAAGCACCACCTCAGGAGCCCAAGCCAGACCGTCCGGGACCAATTCCTTCCCATCCGGCACAAGAGCAGGAGGCTCAGCCGCTGGAAGGACAAGAGCGTAAAGGCGCGGAGCCGAACGAACCGGACACCCAAGCAGGGACAGCACAACCTGGGGAGAAAACAGCACAGCACGCTGCCCGGCAGGAGGAAGAACCTGCTGCGTCCAGGGAGCCTGTTAAGGAAACCCACCAGGAGCAAAAGGCGCAAACACCCACGCCCCCGCCACCAAAAAGCAAAAACAACAATGGCAACAGGGCCGTGATCGACATCCTGGCCGAATACAGTGACCGGACCATTGGCGATGCCTACCTCAAGGAGCAGGACGACAGCCTGCACAATC
>PUPG01000105.1 GCA_003553005.1 Bacteroidales bacterium | reverse complement strand
TGGGATCAAGCGCCGCCATCCCAACCTCACTGCGCCACACCAGTGCACAGGTGGTACAATATCACAACCAGCGCTTCCTGCTGGATTGTGCTGAGGGGACACAAATGCAATTAAGGCGGTTGAAGCTTCCGCTGATGAAAATGGACCATATATTCATCAGCCACCTGCACGGCGATCACTACCTGGGACTACCCGGTCTCCTGTTTACCTATCATTTGCTGGGACGTGAAAATACCCTGCACGTATACGCACCTCCGGGTATGCAACAGATCATTGACCTGCAATACGAATTGTCCCAGCTGAAACCTTCATTCGACATCCGGTACCACGATCTTACCAGGGGTCAAGAACAGGTTTATGAAGATGACAGGCTGTCCATTGAAACCATCGAAATGGCGCATCGCATTCCAACTTTTGGCTTTTTGCTCAGGGAAAAACCGCGCCCAAGGAATATCCGGAAGCGTGCAATCCGAAGATTCAATATTCCACAGGAGCGCATGCAGGCCATTAAATCCGGGGAGGATTTCGTAACCGAATCGGGGCAGGTGGTCCCCAACAAGGAGATCACCATAGATCCGCCATTGCCAAGATCTTATGCGTTTTGTTCCGATAGCCTGTACACGGAAAGCTTTCTTGATCAGATCAAGGGCGTTGACCTGCTCTACCATGAGGCCACTTTCATGCATGACAAGGTCGCGATTGCGCACGAAAAAACCCATGCCACGACCATAGAAGCCGCCACACTCGCTAAAAAAGCCGGTGCTGAAAAACTGCTCCTGGGCCATTACAGCGCAAGATACAAAGAGCTGGACGCCTTCAAAAAAGAAGCCGCCACGGTATTCCCCAACACCCTCCTGGCCGAAGAAGGGGATGTGATTGCCATTCGTTAAAGACCGCAGTCCGGATCCCGGAACACGGAGGCGACCAGCCAACCAAAACCCTTGCAGGTGAGTCCCCTGCAAGTGCCTGCACAGCCAAAACCAATCCTTGTGATTAAAAAAACAGGGGGAGCCACTCCTCCGGCAGCTCTTCATCCGCTTCAGAGAGCAGCCCCGCTGATTTCATCAAACGAAAAATTTCACCGGGCAAATGCTTCGTACCCGGTAAAGCCTGCTCCAGCCTCTGCCAGGCAAGTCCGGCAGGCTGTGCCGAAAACCCGGCAGACGCAATCACCCCGTTTCTGACTTCAAGTTCAAGCTGCTTTGCTTGTCCATTCAAACTGGCCTGTCCCCAAAAACGGTATTTGGTCGGTGACCAGGCGTAATTCCATTCATCCTGCCCATATTTGTCGCGGACCAGTTGCTTTACGGCATCCACATCCTTTTCTGTCAATGTGTATGGCGCCACCGGGGCAAAATGGGCTTCGAGGTGTTCGGCAAGCATTTCCCTGAAACGGTCAAATGCCGGGGGCTTTTCAAGCAGGCCGGCAATGTTAGCCACGGGACTGCGCACCGACTGCACGCTCCTGTCCTGATACCGGCCAGGCTCCACCCTGATGGCCTCCCGCAGCGTATCCAGATCGGCATCGTATAACAGCGTACCGTGATGAAGCACGCGTTTTTTATAGACATGCTCGGCATTTCCCGAAATTTTCATCTCCCCCGCACGGATGTCATTTTTACCGGCAAAACGGGCAGAAACGCCGGTTTTGTTCATAAAATCGATCACCGGCGCGGTATATTTGCGGAAGTTGACCATATTGCCAGGCTCTCCTTCCAGGATGAAAGTGAAGTTCAGGTTACCGGGCGCATGAAAAACCGTACCGCCTCCGGACAAGCGCCTGACGACCGGAATGCGGCGACGCCTGATAAAGGGCAGATTGACCTCGGCAAAAGCATTTTGGTGCTTGCCGATGACCACAGCCGGTGATGACTCCCACAACATCACCACCTCATTGGGATGATGATGCAAAAGGTATTCCTCCAGGGCAATGTTAAAATGGGGGTCCTGAAAATGGTGTTTAATGCAATGCATGGTTTATTGCAGGTTGTCCAAACTGGTGCGAATCTTTTTCAGGATATAGGCATCCGTGAGCTCCTTCTCCAATGCACGCAGGAGACCGGCATCCCTGATGTTCGCCAAAGCGCGCTTTCTGACATCAAAATCCTGGTCCTTCAGCATTATGGATTTCAGGATGGCGGCATCATGAATGCGCGATACCGCTTGTCCACGCACATAATAATCAGCATCACTCAGGGCAATGTCCCTGATGACATCCTGGTTCTGAATCTGCTGCACAGCCATGGCCCTTACATAATAATCGCTGTCGTTTCGTGCAATATGGGCCAGGATCTGTTCGTCGGTGATTTTTTTCAGTGCATCGCAGCGCACATAAAAATCGCTGTTGCAGCAGGCGATATCTGCCAGCACGGCCTGGTCGTGAATCTGCTGAACCACGGCAGATTTAATGTCCCTGTCAGTCAGACTCTCCAGTAAGCTGGCCAGGATGTCCTGATCTCCAATGTTGCCGATGGCATCTTTGCAGATGTAATAGTCAGGTTGACTCCTGAGTACGATGTTTGCCAGTGTGTGGGGATCCTGAATTTTTCTGACGGCAGCCAGGCGCACATAATAAGAAGCATCACCGGCAGCAATGTCCTTCAGCAAGTCTGGATCTGAGACTTTCTCCAGTGCGGCCAGCCGGACCATATGATCTGAGTCTTTGCGTGCCACATCGGCCAGCAGATGCGGATCAT
>PUPG01000024.1 GCA_003553005.1 Bacteroidales bacterium | reverse complement strand
TTGTTTATGCGCAAGGACCACGTCAAGGCCATCACCTGCCACCTTGGAAATGGCGCCTCAATAGCTGCGATCAAGAATGGCAAGTCGATTGATACCTCCATGGGACTTACGCCCGTTGAAGGACTGCTGATGGGAACGCGTACCGGCGACCTGGACCTGGGTGCTTTGCTTTACATCATGAACAAAAAGGGTCTCAGCATTGAAGAAGCCAACAGCCTGATCAACAAGAAAAGTGGTGTCCTGGGCATCAGTGGCATTTCTTACGACATGCGCGACATCGAGAATGCGGCCTGGCACGAAGGCCACAAACGGGCCCAGTTGGCGCTGGACATGTACTTTTACAGGATCACCAAATACATTGGCTCCTACGCAGCAGCCATGGGCGGTGTCGACCTGATCGTGTTCACCGGCGGTGTGGGCGAGAACGGACCCGAAACCAGGGAAGAGATCTGCAAAAACCTGGAGTTCCTTGGCGTCAATTTCGACGTGGAACGCAACACCGGTTTGCGCGGCAAACTGGAGATGATCACCAGGCACGACTCGAAAGTCAAGGTGATGGTGGTGCCCACCAATGAAGAACTGGTCATCGCACACGACACCCTGAAGGTGGTTACCCAGCACGACAATAACGAGGAGATATAATGACCCTGCAGCTGGAGCCAGGCGGCTCAGCTGGCAACAGGCACGGCAATTGACCTGCCGGCCCTCGCAGAAAAAAAGATCCCTGGCAGGGTTTGCCGGGGATCTTTTTTTTGCCGGTATTATGGATGAGGGCTTATATCACGGATGAAAGCTTATATCACGCAGGTCAGATGCGCCACATCAATTGATTGGTGTGGTAAAGCAAGGCCTGTGTTCGTGGTGCACCCTTACACTTGCGGATATTTTTTCAGCAGCTCAAAGGGCTTCATCAACAGGTCCACATACTGCGCCCGCTGGTAGGCGTAGGGATCACTTACATTTGCCTTGGACAGTTTTCCGCGGAAGTCGTCCAGCGAAGCATAACCCTTCTCGTCCATCCATTTTTCCAGATCTTTCAGCATGGTACCCAGGTGCGGCACTTTATGCTTGTAAATGGCACTGACCACCTGTACGCAATCGGCGCCGGCCAGCAACATCTTCACCAAGTCTTCGCCTGAGAAAATGCCTGTGTTGCTGCAAATGCTGCCTTTGATCTCCTTGTGAAGCAATCCGGCATACCGCAGTGGCAGACGGTAATCCATCGGCTGGCTCAGGTTAAACGGGAAGTGGTGATCTTCCTGCGACATATCAATGTCGGGCTGAAACAGGCGGTTAAATAACACGAAGCCATCCACGCCTGCCTGGTCCATTCGTTTGATCAGTTGCAGGAGGTTGGTGTAGAAAGGGCTGAGCTTTACGCTGACAGGGACGTTGACCTTTGCCTTCACATCCTTCAGGATTTGCACCTGCTCGTCCTCCAGGTCCGTGGAAGTGGTGTCATAACTGCCGGGACTGGCATAAAAGTTCAGCTCGATGGCATCAACGCCGGTTTTTGCCATTTCTTCGGCATAGGAAGCCCAAGTGTCCGGGTTTACGCAGTTCAGGCTGCCGATCACCGGAATGCCAAGTGTTTCTTTGAGTTTCCTGAGTTTGTCCATGTGCTCCTCAGGTCCTGCATGTTTCACCGTGGGAAACAGGCTGATCATCTCGGCGTGCCTTTCCACGTATTCATTCAGCTCTTCCTCCATCTGAAGGCTTTCCAGGTTGATCTGCTCTTCAAACAAGGATTTGAACACAATGGCTGAGACCCCGGCATCTTCCATTTTTTTAGCCACATCAGTATCCATGCTCAGGTTACAGGCACCGGTGATCAAGGGATTTTTCAGGGACAGGCCCATGTAATTTGTTGATAGTTTCGCCATATTTATTCTCCTTTGGTTTAGCCTGTATGATTCCTAAAAAGCATGAATCATACAGTACAGTTTAAAGCCTAAATTTATACATATATTACGTTTTGTGCAACATTTTTGTTTATCCTGCAAGTTGTTTTTTTGCCTTTTCTGTGCTTTTTATTATCTTTAAGGAGTTCATCCTGAAACCAAAACACGTGAACATGTGCCGTTGGCTGGTAACCTAAAGGGTAAAGATATGCATAAACAAAACAGGAGACGGTTTTTACGTAACATGGCTGCCCTTCCAGCAGCCTGGATGGCCAGTAAGGTGCTCATCACAGGCGTTTTTCCTTCCAGTCTTGAAGGGGCAGCCCTTCATTCCTCAGCTATGAAAGCATCCACGCACAGACCCGGTTACATCGATATGCACGAATGTGGCGAGTTAAAAGTCCGCAGCGAGATCCTCTACGAAAAGATGCGCAGGTGCACCCTTTGTCCGAGGGATTGCGAAACCGACCGGCTGAGTGGCCAGCGGGGCGACTGCAATGCCAATGGCGACCTGGAGGTGTCATCGATCAGCGCGCACTTTGGCGAGGAAGAAGAGCTTGTGGGGCGCAACGGCTCCGGCACCGTGTTTTTCACCAACTGCTCCCTGCTCTGCGTATTTTGCATCAATTATGATGTGAGCCAGCTGGGACATGGGGATAAGTATAACACCCGGAACCTGGCCGACATGATGCTGATGTTGCAACGCCGGGGCTGCCACAACATCAACGTGGTCACCCCGACCCATTACATCCCGCACATTTTGATGGCACTTGACCGTGCAGTACCCGACGGACTCCACATTCCGCTGGTTTACAATACCAGTGGCTGG
>PUPG01000170.1 GCA_003553005.1 Bacteroidales bacterium | reverse complement strand
TAATGAATTTCCGTTCTGTGTGCAGATTGGTGTGCTGTTTTGTGCAGCGGAATTCAGGAAAAATGTATTTTTGACCTTTTGCGTATAAAAACCAGGCTTTTAATAATCACAAACCCATTTTGCTCCCATGATACGACTTGTACAATCCTTTCTGACCTTTTTTATTGGCTTTTTACTGATTCTGCCGCTGCATCTCAGTGCCGATGAGCGGCGTGCGATGACGCTTGAGGACGTCATGCGCTTCCACCACATCCACAACCACAGTCTGCAGATCAACGAGGACGGCCGCTGGGTGGCTTATGCGGCCTGGCCCGATCGCGGCGATGGCTACGGGGTGGTGGTGTCGGCCGACGGCGATACCGAATATGTCGTGGAACGCGCTGAAAACCCCTTGTTCTCGTCCGGTGGCCGCTGGGCCCGGTTCGTGCAACAACCCCCATTCGCCGAGCGCGAAGAGGGGAATGCCGGCAATCCGGGGGCTGTCTTGCTGGACACCTCCGATGGCGACCAGTTAATTTATGCGGATGTGCAGCATGCCCGCTTCAGCGAAAGCCGTGACCTTCTGTTTGTCCACCACGCCTTTGCAGAGGACACCCTGCTCACCGATGAAGAGAACGAAAAGCTGGAAGAGGCCGGCACCACGCTGACCATCCGCGACCTGGATGGCGAAGTGGAGCGCAGCCTGGACTTTGTGGGGCAATGGACGGCAGACAGCCTGGCCACCACCCTCGTCTTCACCAGGAAAGACACCCTGGAAAACCAGAACGGGCTGTATCATTTCGATCTGCACGACCTGTCGTCGGAGCCCCAGCCGCTCGACACCATTGGAGAGGCAAACTTTGGCCAGTTTACCTGGTTTGAGGAAGCCTCCAGGCTGGCCTATATGCGCGAGGACGTCCTGGAAGAAGACACCCTGGAGACCGCACGGCTTTTCGTGTGGGAAGCAGGCGGTGCCGAGCCGCAGGACCTGCTGGCCCAGGAAGATGCCCGCGAAGGCTACTTTCTGCCCTTTGACAGCCGGTTGAACTGGACGCGCGACGGGTCCCGCCTCTTTTTTGGGATGCGTCCGGAACGGTTTGCGGCACGGCCCGAGCCGGAGCAAACCTATGAGTCGGAGCTCGACTCCATCAAGCAACACGCAGAAGTAGACGTGTGGCACGGCGATGACCCCCTCATCAAAACCCACGAAAAGGAAATGTGGAGCCAGATCAGCAGACAAAACCTGCTGTCGGTCTACCACCTCGACGAGGACCGGGTTACCTGGCTTGCTGACGAAGAAGTGGATCAGCTCCAGGTGGCCGAAACTGGTGACCACGCCCTGCTGAGCACGACCAATCCCTACGACAGGCGGATTACCTGGGAGGGCTGGTTCCGCGACATCTATGTCGTCAGCCTCCTCGACGGCGAGCGGCAGATGGTACTGGAAGAGATGCAGGGATTTACCACGCTCTCACCAGACGGCGAGCACCTGCTTTATTTCCGCGACAAGGACTGGCACGTGTATGACGTAGCCACCGGGGAACACCGCAACCTCACGGCCGACATCGAAACCCCTTTTTACAGCGAAACCCACGACCGTCCCTCCACCGTGCCCGGCTATGGCGTGGCCGGATGGCTGGAAGACGGCCACACGGCCCTCATCTACGACCGCTACGATGTCTGGCGTGCCAACCTGCAGGATGGCGAACTGCAAAACATCACCGCGGGATGGGGCAGGGCACACAACACCACCCTGCGTGTGCGCAAACTCGACGAAGAACCCCTTTTCGGAAGCAGGGAGACGCTTTACCTGGAAGGCTTCAACGACGACAACAAGGAGCGGTCCCTGTTTGCTGCCAGGGTGCACCGCGAAGGCGTTGACCAGCTGTATGACACCTCGCAGAACATCCGTCTTCGCAAGCTCTCCGCCGATGGCAGCACCTTCCTGTTCACCAACGAGTCGCAGGATGTATTTCCCGACCTTTGGGTATCCGGCACCCGCTTCCGCCAGCCGCAACAGGTATCCAACCTGCAGGAGCAGCTCCGGGAGTTCAACTGGGGGCAGGCACAGCTGGTGCACTACCGTTCCGCCGACGGCGTGCCGTTGCAGGGCATCGTGATCACGCCCGGCGACTACGATCCGGACAAGCAATATCCCGTGTTCGTCTATTTCTATGAAAAATTTTCGCAGCGGCTCCACGAGTTCAACCAGACCGTGATCAACCACCGTCCAGGCTTCGGCTATTATGCCAGCAACGGATACGTGGTGTTTCTGCCAGACATTCATTTCGTGGAAGGCCGTCCGGGCATGTCGGCCGTGAAGTCGCTGGTCCCCGCCGTACAGACCATCATCGACAAGGGCATTGCTGACCCCGACGCCATCGGCCTGCACGGCCATTCGTGGAGCGGTTACCAGGCCGCCTATGTGGTGACGCAAACCGATCTCTTTGCCGCCACCGTCGCCGGCGCCCCCGTGTCCAACATGACGAGTGCTTATGGCGGCATCCGCTGGGGCAGCGGACTGGCCAGGCAGTTTCAGTATGAAACCGGACAAAGCCGGCTGGGCTCATCCATCTTCGACCGCCGCTACCTGTACATCGAAAACTCGCCCCTGTTCTATGCTCACGAGATCAACACGCCCGTGCTGCTGATGCACGGCGACGTGGATGAAGCCGTGCCGTGGGAACAGTCGATCGAGATGTACCTCGCCATGCGCCGCGCCGACAAGGACGTGATCTTCCTGCAATACCGCGACGAGCCCCACCACCCGCGCAAATACCCGAACAAG
>PUPG01000034.1 GCA_003553005.1 Bacteroidales bacterium | reverse complement strand
CTTCAACGGGCGTAAGTCCCATGGAGGTATCAATCGACTTGCCATTCTTGATCGCAGCTATTGAGGCGCCATTTCCAAGGTGGCAGGTGATGGCCTTGACGTGGTCCTTGCGCATAAACAAGGCATCGCAAGCCTGCTCAAACACATATTTGTGACTCGTGCCATGAAAACCATAGCGCCTCACTTTGTCTTCCTCATACATTTCATAAGGTAGTCCGTACATGTAGGCGTGTGGAGGAATGGTCTGGTGGAAGGCCGTATCGAATACTGCCACCTGGGGTACCGTCGGAACCAGCTTCTCCATGGAGACGATCCCTTTCAGGTTGGCCGGGTTGTGCAAGGGGGCCAGGTCGATGACGTCTTCAATGTTTTTCTTGACCTCGTCGGTGATCAATGCGCTGGCGCTGAAGTTTTCACCACCATGTGCTACGCGGTGCCCTACGGCAATAATCTCGTCGACATTTGCGATGACGCCATGATTCTTGTCAAGCAGTGCTTTCAGAATCAAATTGATGCCAATCTCGTGATTCTTGACATCCTGGATGAGCATATAAGGTTCCTTGCCCTTGGGCTGATGCTTGAACTCGCTATCTTTAAGCCCTACCCTCTCAAGCAGGCCTTTGGCCAGGAGCTCTGCGTTGTTGGCCATGTCAATCAATTGGTACTTAATGGAGGAACTTCCGCAATTGAGAACTAGAATTTTCATTTGTTTTGATGCGTTTGATTAAATGTTGATACTATATTAGGAGTTGGGTTAGATGCATTACACCTGGTTATTTGCCAGCAGCCTGGTTTACGGTGATCGCTACCAGGTTGACGATGTCGTCAACGGAACAGCCTCTCGACAGGTCATTGATGGGGGCGGCCATTCCCTGCAATACGGGGCCTACGGCCTCAGCACCCGCCAGTCGCTGCACGAGCTTATAGCCAATGTTGCCCGACTCGAGGCTGGGAAACACCAGTACATTGGCTTTTCCGGCAATCTGGCTGTCCGGGGCCTTCTTTTTTCCAACGGCTTCCACGAGCGCGGTATCCGCCTGCATTTCCCCATCAATAAGCAGGTCCGGCTCCTTCTCACGGGCGATGTTTGTCGCTTCCACAACCTTGTCGACCATCGGGTGTTTGGCACTTCCCCTGGTGGAAAAGCTGAGCATGGCCACCCTGGGTTCAACGCCTGCGATGGCCCTGGTGGTCCTTGCGGTCATCACCGCAATCTCTGCCAGCTCTTTGGCGTCCGGGTCCGGATGAACGGCACAGTCGGCGAAAACCACAATGCCATCATCCCCCCAATGCTTTTCTTTCATGATCATGATAAAGGCACCGGATACCACGCTGATGCCTGGCAAGGTCTTGACGACCTGGAAGGCCGGACGCAACACGTCACCGGTGGCATTCATGGCCCCGGCCACCTCACCGTCGGCATCCCCGTTTTTGATCAACAGGGTAGCCAGGTATAAGGGGTCTTCCACAAGCTTCAGGGCATCATCTTTGGTTAAGCCTTTGTGCTTGCGCAAGTCGTAAAGCATGCCGGCATAAAAATCTTTTTTGTCAAAGTGCACGGGGTCAATGATGGTCGCCTTGTCTATCGCCTCCAGGCCATGCGTTTTGGCCAGGTCTTTGATCGACGCTTCGTTGCCTAAAAGGATGATTCGGGCGATGCCTTCTTTCAGGATGATGTCTGCAGCCTTTAATGTCCTTTCTTCAAGAGCTTCAGGCAATACAATGGTTTTGTCCTGTGCAATGGCTTTCTGCTTGATGGAATCGAGTAGGTTCATAAGAAATTCTTTTAACTAACCGGTCACAAGAGCCCGTCAAGCAATGCGTTTGACCGTGTGGGTCATGGCGCCTGGCATGGCTCTGCGTATGTGTGAAGACCGGATTTATGTATTTGGATATGGTTGAAATTCAAAGCGCAACAAAATTAGAATTAATTTGGTTGGCACCAAAGCGATTTCACGTATTTTTTTGCCATGGTGATTGCTGGGCTGTGAAAAGGCACCATGCAGCAGCCATCATTTTCGCTGTGGCACCATGCAAGCGGCCTGATGGCGACCCCCATCCCCGGAGACCATCAGCGGATATGGCACATGCTGCTTTTCGGGTTGCAGGTTGCCTGGTACCGCACAAAATAAGCGCAATTCTTTATCTTTGCAAAAAAAGCCCATGTCCCTGCCGGCCCTTACCCCATCAGGCTTTATCCTGCTGTTGCTTTTTGCTGCCGTTTTCCTGGCCGGCAACCTTTCCAAGGCCAGTGGCCTGCCAGCCGATACGACACTGACCGGGTCCGGGCAGGTGACAGAAGCGTTGAGCGGCGACCGACAGGATACCCTTTATCTGGGTCATCCGGAAAAACTTATTTATGGGGATGATCCGGAAATAACCATACAGTCTTCCAGGGTTTATTATGAGGCTGAGCACCACCTGATGCCGGAAAATGGCCTGGAACCCATTGCGCGCCAGGAAGCAGCGGTCAGTGACTGGATGCTCTATGTGATCCTGGTCTGCTTCTTTAGCCTGGCTTTGGCCCGGTTCTATTTTCCGGGCCGGGTGCATATGCTGGTCCGGGCTGTTTTCGGACTGCGCTTTTTTCTGCAGGTGGATAAGGAAAACATGATCCTTAGTGAAACGGCAAGCTACCTGTTAAAGCTGAACTACCTGCTTTGCATTGCATTGCTGATCATGCAGAGCTTGCAATTCGCAGGTGTTGCCTTGCCCTGGCCACATTTGCACCCGGCCTTGATTTATGCGATCGTCTTCCTGGCCACCG
>PUPG01000132.1 GCA_003553005.1 Bacteroidales bacterium | reverse complement strand
TTAACACTTTAACTCTTTAGCACAGTAACACCATAACCAAGCAACACAGTAACTATTTGACTTTTTGATCTTTCGATATTTAGACATTATGTATATATGAAAAACATTGATTCCATATCACACGTCACCGGCAAGTCGCTTTATGTGGATGACATACCAGTGCGTACGGGCACCCTTTACGGTGCTGTCTTTGCCTCGCCCGCGGCCCATGGCATCGTGCATGGCCTGGATGTAAGCAAAGCAGAAAAAATGGAAGGTGTGGCGGCCGTCCTGACCGCGAAAGACATTCCTGGAGAAAACCAGATTGGGGGGATCATCCCGGACGAAGTGTTATTTGCGGATGACAAGGTGGAGTTCAATGGCCAACCCATGGCCCTGGTCGTGGCACGAGACGAACTGACGGCGCGCAAGGCGGTCGCTGCCATCAAGGCTGACATCGAAAAACTTGAGCCCGTGACCGATGCGCGGGAAGCCTGTGAAAAAGGCATGCTGCTGGTGCCGCCTTCCACCTTTCAGACCGGCGATGTGGATGCTGCCTGGGAGCAGTGTGCCCACATTTTTGAAGGCCGCGCCGAATCCGGCGGACAAGAGCACCTGTACATTGAAATGCAAGGCTCGTATGCCTACCTGATGGAAAACGGACACGTCAAGATCCGCTCTTCCACCCAGGGACCGACCCACGTACAAAAAGCAGCAGCCAATATCCTGGATGTTCCCATGCACCAGGTCGAAATCGACGTAACCCGCCTCGGAGGCGGCTTTGGCGGAAAGGAAGACCAGGCGACGGCCTATGCCTGCATGGCCGCCCTCGCCGCCACCAAACTGGAAAAACCGGTCAAAATCATCCTGCACCGGATGGATGACATGCGAATGACCGGGAAGCGGCACCCCTACAGCGCAGATTATGCCATCGGCCTTTCCAAAGACCTGAAAATTCTGGCTTACAAAGCTACTTTTTACCAAAATGGCGGAGCCGCCGCAGACCTATCACCTGCTATTCTCCACCGCAGCCTCTTTCATTCGACCAACACCTATTTTATCCCGAATACGGAGGTAACAGCTTATTCATGCAAGACAAACCTTCCGCCAAACACGGCCTTCCGCGGTTTTGGCGGACCGCAGGGGATGTTTATCATCGAGTCGGCCATCGCGCGGGCAGCACACGAGCTCCAGGTTCCTGCCCGGGTGATTCAACAAAAAAACTTTTTGCACGAAGGCGACCATTTCCAGTATGGTCAGATCGCCAAAAATGTCAATATCGGCAAATGTTACCAGTTGGCGGATGACGAATACGACATCGAGGAAATCGCCAAAGAGGTGGAGGCGTTCAACAAGGAAAACCGCTGGAAGAAGAAAGGCATGGCCGTCATGCCGATTTGTTTTGGCATTTCATTTACCAACAAGCCCATGAACCAGGCCAGGGCCCTTGTGCACATTTACCAGGACGGCAGTGTGGGGATCAGTACCGGCGCCATAGAGATGGGCCAGGGCGTGAACACCAAGATCCTGCAGGTGGCTGCCAACACGCTATCTATCAATCCTGGGAGAATCAAAGTGGAGACCACCAACACCACCCGGGTCAGCAACACCTCTCCCACGGCAGCAAGCTCCGGGGCAGACCTCAATGGGAAAGCGACGGAAAAAGCCTGTAAGGAGCTGACGAACCGGCTTCGTCGCACGGCCGCTACCCTGTTAAACGAAAAGTTAACAGATGTAAGCATTCGGGATGAATGGGTGTATGTTCACGGAGAACAGCGCAAGCTGGCCTGGACGGAACTGGTAAAAAAAGCGCACCTGGAGCGTGTTTGTTTATCCGAACAGGGCCATTATGCCACGCCGCTGGTGCACTTTGATAAAAAAATCGCCAAGGGGCATCCTTTTGCTTACCACGTGTATGGAGCCAGCGTCCTTGTGGCAGCAGTCGATTGTCTGCGGGGCAACTACCATTTCGATAAGGTGTTGATGGTGCACGATTTTGGCAACAGCATGAACCCGGATATCGACATGGGACAGGTGGAAGGTTCCCTGGCACAGGGCATCGGATGGATGACCATGGAGGAGGTGGCCTACGACAAAAAAGGGCAACTCCTGTCAAACAGCCTGTCTACCTATAAAATTCCGGATATCTACTCCGTGCCCGCTGAAGTTAAATGTTTGCCCCTGCCCACCAAAGGGCCCAAAGCCGCCATTCTTCGCTCAAAGGCCGTAGGGGAACCCCCACTGATGTATGGCATCGGTGGCTATTTTGCCCTGCAGGAAGCCATCAAGGCATTCAACCCCGATTACGTGCCCGACTTCGACGCACCGATGACCATGGAAAAGGTGCTGATGCGGCTTTACCAATAGCATTTTGGCCAGCATGGAAAATTCGCGGTATTATGGGGGGATAAATGGTGTTTTTTGTGTATAGAGAGTTATGGGGTTATGGAGCTATGGAGTTAAAGGGTTATGGGATTCCTTAACCCAGCAACTTTTTAACCCAGTAACCACTGAACCCAAAAACCATGAATTCTGCATACATTTTCACAATCAAAACAATCCTCCTGCTGTTTCTTTTGCAGTTCCTGGTGCCCTCCTTGCTTGAAGCCCAGGAGTTTCAGGTTGAACAAATCCAGGAGACATTCATTGATCCGGAACGTAACGACAGGCCCATCCTCACCGAAATTTATTATCCGGTTGATGATGAAACCGAAGAGGCGATCGCAGCGGGTGAGTTCCCCTTGCTGGTGTTTGGCCATGGTTTTGTGATGGAATGGAGTGCTTATGAGAACCTTT
>PUPG01000125.1 GCA_003553005.1 Bacteroidales bacterium | reverse complement strand
GGCATTTGTGTGCATCTGTGAAAACTATTTGTGTTAATTTGTGGATAACTTCAAACCTATTCAACCCCCATAACCCCATAACCCTTTAACCCCATAACTCAATAACCCATTAACCCAGCAACACCATAAATCCTTGACTTTTTGACATTTCGACATTATTTAAAACTATGAAGCTTTCAACCTACACCACATTCTTCTTCATTTTCTGCACCCTGGTCGCCACACCCGCAGGGGCTGAATCCAATAAAAAAGCCCTGGACCATTCCGTATACGAGCAATGGAACCGCATTCAGCGTCCGCAGCTCTCTGCTGACGGCCGGTGGGCCTCGTATGAGGTGAACCCCCAGCGTGGCGATGGCTGGCTGCACCTGGTCAACCTGCAAACACAGGAAAGGGACTCCATCGCCAGGGGTAGCCAGGCGGTTTTCTCGCCCGGATCCGACTTCCTGGCCTACCTCATCAAACCCGAAGCCGAAGCCGAACGCCAGGCCAAGCTGGATGGGAAAAGCCGCGAAGAGATGCCCAAAGATCACCTAGCCATCATCCGCCTGTATGATGACGAAAGGTTTTTATTTGAGCACGTCAGGTCTTTTTCCGTGGCAGAGGAAGATGCGCCCTGGATGGCCTTTCACCAGGCGGTGATGCCTGAAGACACCCTGGAAGGCACCCGGCTCACCATTTACAACCCGGTTAGCGGCGACACCCACCACGTCGAACGGGTCACAAGCTTCACCCTTTCAAAAAACGGACGCCTGGCCGCCTTCATCCAGGCCGAAGACGAGAACGGCCCCTACCGGGTTCAGACATTTGATACCTCATCCCAGGAAAAAACAACACTTTTTACAGGCCAGGGCGCCATCGAACAACTCACCCTGAACGATGCAGGCAGCCAGCTGGCTTTTCTTTTCGCTGATCATGGCAACGATGGGGAGAATGATCACGGTGAGGATGAAGATGGCAAGGACGACATCGCCACATATTCCCTTTACTACTGGGATCGCGATGAAGCTGAAGCGGTGTTGCTGGTTACGGCAGACAGCCCGGGCATGCCCGAAGGATGGAGTCCAAGCCAGCACGCCTCGCCAAAGTTTACGGATAACGGGACAGGATTCTTCTTTGGCACAGCCCCCAAGCCGGAGCCCGAACCGGAAGACACCCTGCTGCCGGAAGAAAAACACCAGCTGGACGTCTGGCACTATAAAGACCCCCTCATCCAGCCCATGCAGCTGGTCCAGAAAGAAGATGAGAAAAAGCGGACCTATGCAGCGATCTATCACCTGGATAAAGGACGCCTGGTGCAGCTTGCCGATGAAGAGATGCCAGACATCACGACGAACCAGTACGGCAACGGACATTACGAAATGGGCGAATCCAGGCTGCCTTACCTGATTCCCAACTCCTTTGAATCCGGCGATTACCGGGATGTGTACCTGGTGGACACACGCACAGGCGAACGGACGTTGATGCTGGAAAAACACCGGGGCTCAGTGCACCTCTCCACTACAGGAGACCCCAGGCTTTCCCCGGATGGCAACTACCTGCTCTATTATGATCAATCGGGCAGGAACTGGTTTACGATCGACCTGGAAACCCAGCAGCACACGAACATCACGGCAGGCATTGATGCACCGCTTTACGATGAACTGCACGACACGCCCAGCCATCCCGATCCCCACGGCATTGCCGGATGGATTGAAGGTGACCGGTATGTCCTGGTATACGACCGCTTCGACATCTGGCGGGTGGACCCGGCAGGCGAAGAAGCCCCGGAAATGCTTACCAATGGCTTTGGCCGCGACAACCACATCCGTTTCCGCTATGTCAGCCTGGATCCGGATCAAACCGCAATCGGCAGGCGGGAGCGCATCCTGTTGTCGGCATTTCACATCCTGGACAAACGCAGTGGGTTCTACAACGTGCGGGCCAACCAGGCACGCAATCCCGAAATGATGGTAATGGATGACGTCCGGTATTTCCGTCCCCAAAAAGCGGCAGATGCAGAAACCCTGCTCTGGCAAAAAAGCACGTTTGACACGTTTCCAGACCTTTGGGTGAGTGACCTGTTTTTCAACAACCCGCAACGCATCTCGGATGCCAACCCCCAACAGGATGAATACCGCTGGGGCGAAGTCAAGCTGGTCGACTGGGTGTCCTTTGCCAACGACACCCTCCAGGGCTTGCTTTATCTGCCGGAAGACATGGACCCGGACAAGGAATACCCGATGATCGTGTACTTCTATGAGCGCACATCCGACGGGAAGCACATGCACCAAATCCCTTCACCGAGCCGTTCGACCGTAAACCGGTCTTACCTGGTCAGCAACGGATACATTGTTTTTGTTCCCGACATCCGCTACCGCATCGGCTACCCGGGCCAAAGTGCCTACGAAGCCATCGTCAGCGGCACCAAAGCCATGCTGAACAGGTACGATTTCATCGACAGGGAAAATATTGGCATCCAGGGACAAAGCTGGGCGGGTTACCAGATTGCCTGGCTGATTACCAGGACAGACCTCTTTCAGGCCGCCATGGCAGGTGCCCCGGTGAGCAACATGATCAGCGCCTACGGTGGCATCCGCTGGTCAACCGGAATGAGCCGCATTTACCAGTACGAGGAAACGCAAAGCCGCATTGGGGGTACGCTATGGGATAAAACCATGCGCTATGTGGAGAACTCCCCGGTATTCTTTGCCGACCGGGTCAACACACCCCTGCTGATGATGCACAATGATGCCGACGGCGCTGTGCCGTGGTACCAGGGCATCGAATACTTCATGGC
>PUPG01000022.1 GCA_003553005.1 Bacteroidales bacterium | reverse complement strand
CGCAGGGCAATCCCGATCGAAACCATACTGACAACCAGTGTGAGCAGGATGGTGATCACCCCGGTTTCTGTCCCGTAATTATTAAAGGAGATCACATTGCCGGCAACCACCAGGGCAACCCCGAGCAGGCCAACCACAGTGGCCCCGGGCACGACCAGGATCTCCAGCAGCAGGAAAACGATTCCCGCCAAAATCAAGCTTACAACGATTAACCAGACCATCTGATACAATACCTTAATGATCAAACAACAAATACCTGCCAGGGTTCAACCACGTGCGTCAATCCACACGTGCGTTCATCCCCTAAGGTTTATAATATTGCATGGCTTCGGGCAAATACTCCCGTGCCGCTTTGATTCTGTCTTCATTGGTGGGATGCGTACTTAAAAATGCAGGAGGTCCACCCCCACCTGAGTACTGCAACATACGCTCCCAAAAATCAATGGCATGTTCGGGATGATAACCGGCCATTGCCATGAATGTCATACCCAGCGCATCGGCTTCGTATTCGTGCTGACGACTGTAGGCCAGGCTTCCGAGCGTGCCTCCCGCACCATAGGCCAGCATGAAGAGATCACGGGTTTTCTCTGGCTGCTCCCGCAGGGCAACATCCAGGCTTACCGCCCCCATGGTGAGCAAAAGCTGCTGACTCATCCGTTCATTTCCGTGGCGGGCCACCGCATGGGCGATTTCGTGCGACATGACCACAGCCAGACCATTTTCATCCTGTGTAAGATCGAGAATACCCGTATAGATGGCGACTTTTCCACCAGGCATGGCCCAGGCGTTCACCTGGTCGCTGTCCACAAGCTGAAACTCCCAGTCAAACTCCTGTACACGCCGTGCCTGACCGGTCTCTTCAAGGTATGCTACCACGGCATTGGCAATATTATCCCCAGTCTCCCGCACCATTTGAGCCCTTGGATCGGATGAAGGAACTACGGCATTGGCAGCCATGTAAGACTGGTAGTTAGCCGTGGCCATATTGGTCAGCATTCCCTCGGGCAACATGCGCACCTGGCGTCTGCCACTGATCGGAACAGTTGCGCAAGCCGCCAGGAAGAGGATGGAGACAATCAGCAATAGGTTGCGCTTCATGGTTGATTTATTTTGAGGCCCCGTCTTTGGAACAAACAAAAATAACCAAAAAAACCAACAAATCATCAATTCGGCACATCGGCCCGGCAAAAATATTGGTCGTGCCGGCGTTCACGTCCGGCCTTCCAAATAAGAGATTTGATCAGACTTTATCGCCTGAAGGAAATGCGGTTTTCCTTGCCGCTGATCAGCCTTCTGATGTTATTGAGATGCGTGATGGGTACAAACAAGGCTACCATGATGGCAAAAAGCACTTTGGGTACCAGGGTGATGTCCTTTACCCAAATCACCACGATGGGCAGTGCGATGGCAGCGGTCAACGAACCCAGTGAGACATAACGGGTGGTAAGAAAAACGGTAAGAAATACCGCCAGGCAGATCAAAAAAGCCTCCGGGAAAAGAATAAATATGATGCCGACCAGGGTCGCGATCCCTTTACCTCCCTTAAAAGAAGCGAAAACCGGAAACACATGGCCAAGGATCGCCAATGCTCCCAAAAGCATTTGGTAGACCACAAACCATTCTGCCTGCAAGGCACCGGTTTGGGCCAGGTGGGCCAAGCTGACGGCCCCAATCCCTTTCATTGCGTCAATGATCAGGACCAGAAGCCCGACACGGGGGCCAAGCACACGCATCGCATTTGTAGCACCAGCATTGCCACTTCCGTGCTCACGCACATCCAACCCCTTGATCCATCGCCCCAACCATACCGCGGTAGGTATGGACCCAAGCAAATAGGCAATAACCACCATGAACGCCATTGAAAGGTATATCTCTGCCATCAGCAATATTGTTTGATTATGGTTTTCTGAATTTCACCGCCACCCAATCCCCACGATGCCGCTCTCCGGAAAAAACCAAACCCAGTTTTTTGGCGGCTGCAAAGATAACATCTTGATCAAACGCCATGAATCCGCTCATGATGAGCTCTCCGCCTGACTGAAGCACTTGTTGGTAAGCTGGCATGTCCTCCAGCAGCACATTGCGGGTGATGTTGGCCAGGATAACCGCATAATCCTCATTTTGCTGCTCCCTTAGCAGCGCGGCATCCCCATGAAGCACCTGAATGTGTGCCGCCTCATTCCTTTTCGCATTCTCCAGGGTGTTTTCATAAGCATACAGGTAATTGTCGATCGCTTTTACCCGTCCGGCACCGCGCTGTGCAGCCAGAATGGCCAACACACCTGTGCCGCAACCCATGTCGAGCACCGACTTTCCTTCAAACTCCATATCGAGCATGAATTGGATCATCAGGACGGTCGTTTCATGATGGCCGGTGCCAAAAGACATCTTGGGCTCGATAATGATCTCATGGGTTACATCCGGATCGCTTTCGTGGAAAGGCGCCCGGATAAGACAGTGGTTGCCTACCCTGACTGGCTCGAAATTGCTCTCCCATACCGCATTCCAGTTCTTTCCGCCCATGCGGCTCACTTCAACCGACAGCTTCTCCGGTCCCTGTTGACGGTATCGCTCAAACAGCTCTGTGACTGGCTTCGAACGATAGCTGCAGGCACCAATGTAAGCCTTAAAACCATCTTCCTCCTCACTGAAACTTTCAAAGCCCAATGCGGAAAGCTCGGCGATCAGGATCTCCGCCCAGGGTTCTACGGGAGACAGCTGGCAGTGTAGCTCGATGTAATCCATTGAGGTTAAGGTTAAGGTTAAGGTTAAGGTTAAGGTTG
>PUPG01000235.1 GCA_003553005.1 Bacteroidales bacterium | reverse complement strand
TTCTTAATCCCATGATAAACTCCTATTTATTTTTTTGCTTTGTCTTTTTTACCAGCGTGACCGCGGAAAATGCGGGTCGGCGCAAATTCTCCCAACTTATGCCCTACCATGTTCTCGGTGACATACACCGGGATAAACTTGTTTCCATTGTGGACTGCGATTGTCAGACCGACAAATTCGGGAGAGATCATCGATGACCTGGACCAGGTCTTGATCACCGACTTTTTGCTGCTGGCGGCCATGGCCAACACTTTTTTCTCCAGTTTGTAATGGATATATGGGCCTTTTTTCAGTGAGCGACTCATATGATTCTATTTTTGTTGTTAGCGACTAATTACCTCTTTCTTCTTTCCAGAATGAGCCTGTTGGAAGCTTTTTTCTTGTTTCTGGTTTTATAACCCTTGGCTGGCAAGCCTTTGCGGCTTCTCGGGTGACCTCCTGCTGCGCGGCCTTCACCACCACCCATGGGGTGGTCTACCGGGTTCATCACCACCGGCCTGGTTCTTGGACGACGTCCAAGCCAGCGGCTGCGGCCTGCCTTGCCCGACATTTCGTGCATGTGGTCCGGGTTGGACGCACTGCCAATGGTGGCTTTGCAGGTAACCAGCACCAGGCGAATCTCGCCGGATGGCAGTTTCAGTGCAGCATATTTTCCTTCCCGGGAGCTCAGCTGGGCATAAGCACCGGCGCTACGGGCCATTTTGGCACCCTGGCCAGGCCTCAGCTCAATGTTGTGCACCACGGTACCTAAGGGAATGTCGCGCAGAAAGAGCGTATTGCCCACTTCCGGGCTAGCCTTTTCGCCTGACATCAGCTCCTGGCCAACCTGCAGTCCAAGCGGAGCAACAATGTATCGCTTCTCGCCATCTGCATAGTGGAGCAACGCGATCCTGGCCGAACGGTTCGGATCGTATTCGATGCTTTTTACCGTAGCGGGAATGCCATCCTTGTCGCGCTTGAAATCCACCACGCGGTAGCTCTTTTTGTGGCCACCACCAAGGTAGCGCATGGTCATCTTTCCCCTGTTGTTGCGACCACCAGATTTTTTCTTGCCTGTCATCAGGCTCTTCTCCGGCCTGGCAGTCGTGATATCATCAAAAGCGCTGATCATCTTATTGCGCTGACCGGGTGTCGTGGGTTTAAACTTTTTTAAAGCCATGAGTCCTTATATATTGCTGTAAAAATCAATTGTCTGGCCCTCGTGCAATGTGACGATGGCCTTTTTAAAATTGTTTTTCCTTCCGGACATGAATCCGGTGCGGGTATATCGCATCTGGCGCTTGCCAAGATATACCATGGTATTGACAGTAGCTACGTCCACTTCGTACATCTCTTCCACGGCCTTCTTGATCTGTGACTTGGAGGCGCGCTTGTCGACGATGAAGCCATAGCGGTTCGGGTACTTCTCAGTAACCGCTGTCATCTTTTCCGTAATTAGTGGCTTAATTAAAACTTCCATTTTCCTGATTGTTTACAGGGCCTTTTTCCTGTGGCCCTCCTGTTCCGTGAATGACTCAGCAAATGTTTTCGATTTCCTTGATTGAGCTTTCCAAAACCAACAACTTATCCACGTGCATGATCATGTAGGTGTTGAGTTGTGACGCCCTGCCCACAAAGGCTTTGGGAATATTCCTGGAGGAAAGCTCGATGACGCGGTCCGACTCGGGAAGCACCAGCAAGGTCTTTTTGCCATCCAGGTCCAGGTTATTCAGTATTTCGCGGTATTTCTTGGTTCTGGGCTCATCGATGGTGAAGTCTTCCAGCACCATCAGCTTGTCCTCCTTCACTTTATAAGAAAGGGCTGATCTGCGGGCCAGTTTCTTAACCTTCTTATTGATCTTAAAACGGTAGTCCCTGGGTTGCGGACCAAATACGACACCACCACCTCTGAGCAGGGGCGACTTGATGTCACCAACACGGGCGGCGCCGGTACCTTTCTGGCGGCGCATTTTCTTGGTGCTACCTTTGACCTCTCCGCGCTCCTTGGTTTTATGGGTACCCTGGCGCCTGGCTGCCAAATGATGTTTCACATCCAGGTAAATGGCATGGTCGCTGGGTGTAACCCCAAACACTTGCTCGTTCAAATCGACGGTTTTCGCCGTTTTGCTTCCATCAATATTATATACTGCTAACTCCATCTTTCAAGAATTAAATATGATCCATTGGGCCCCGGTACAGAGCCTTTTACAACAACCAGGTTTTTTTCGGGTATCAGCTTCATGATTTGCAGGTTGATCATCTTCACCCGGTTCCCGCCGGTACGGCCTGCCATGCGCATGCCTTTAAACACCCGGGAGGGCCATGAAGAGGCGCCGAGGGAACCTGGTGCACGTTCCCTGTTATGCTGTCCGTGAGTTGCCTGTCCGACGCCGGAAAAACCGTGGCGTTTGACGACACCCTGAAAGCCCTTACCTTTACTGATGCCAACGACATCAATGTATTCGCCTTCAATGAAAATGTCTGCCGTCAGCACGTCACCGAATTCCTTCTGGTGGCCTGGCTCAAAGCGCGTAAATTCTGCCAGCACCTTTTTGGGACTGGTCTTTGCCTTGGCAAAATGTCCCTTCAGGGGTTTACTGACCAATTTCTCACGCTTGTCCTCAAAACCAAGCTGGATGGCCTCATAGCCATCTGTTTCCTTGGTCTTGATTTGCGTAACCACACAAGGACCAGCCTCTATAACCGTGCATGGGACATTTTTCCCAGAGGCATCGTATATGCTGGTCATACCTATTTTTTTTCCAATAATTCCTGACATCTCTTGTCGTTTTTACTATTACGCAATTC
>PUPG01000233.1 GCA_003553005.1 Bacteroidales bacterium | reverse complement strand
TTGCAGGAAGTGCACCGGGGTATCCTCCAGGCGGATGCCATCGAGCAGTTCGGCGAGGGCTTCCGGGGATCCGGTTTTTGTGGCCTGCAAGCCCACGGACTCCGCCCCCTTGTCGAGGGCCTTCCGGGCAAGCGCATTGGCTTTCACCGGATCGGTTTCCTCAAAGTCCTGGCGGATGATCCAGTCGTTGCCCTTGGACTGGTTGCCCCGCGCATAAGGGGCCTCACCGGGCAGGGTGCCCACCGGGAGAAGGCCTTCCAGGTGTTCGGCGCGGTAATAAGGCCGCACCTTCAGTCCCTCGGGGGTTCTCCAAACCAATTTCTTCTCATAATCAGCCCCCTTCAGGTCGGCTTCTATCTTCTCCTCCCAGGCCGAGGTGGACACGGGAGGAAACTGATCAAAGAGTGTGGTGTTCTTTTCCTGATCCATATTTTAATCGAATTTTCAGGGTTAATATGCCGGATGATGCTAAGCTGCACAAATAATGCAGGTTAAAATCGCCCCAAAAATACAATAAAAATGGGAACATTTAGTAATTTCGCACAATCAGAAAAAGAGATGGTGGCCGGATAAAAAATTGTGATCCAGTGTTTCAGAAGATATGAGGGAGCGATGCGCTTCCTCCCGGGTCACAGATAACGCCATCCCACAGAAATAAACCGTTAACCTATTATCCAATGGAGTACAATTTTCGGGATGTAGAGCCGCGCTGGCAAGCCTACTGGAAGGAACACAAAACCTATCGCGTGTATGTCGACAAAGAGAAGCCCAAGTACTATGTACTGGACATGTTTCCCTATCCGTCGGGTGCCGGTCTGCACGTAGGGCACCCCCTGGGCTACATTGCCTCCGACATCTACGCCAGGTATAAGCGCCAGAAGGGCTTTAACGTGCTGCACCCGATGGGCTACGACGCCTATGGCCTGCCCGCGGAGCAATATGCCATCCAGACGGGCCAGCACCCCGCGGTGACCACCGAAAACAACATCCGGCGTTACCGGGAGCAGCTCGACAAGATCGGGTTTAGCTTTGACTGGGACCGGGAGGTGAGGACCTGTGATCCATCCTATTATAAATGGACCCAGTGGACCTTCATCCAGCTGTTTTCCCATTATTACGACTACAAGACTCAAAAGGCTGAGCCCATTGCGGAGCTGGAGCGGCAGTTTGCGCGCAGCGGCAATGTGGACGTCGAGGCTGCCTGCGGAGAGGTGGCGCCATTCACTGCGGTGGAATGGCTCAAGATGGACGAAAAAGAAAAGCGCGAGGTGCTGATGCATTACCGGCTGGCCTACCAGGCCGACACCTTCGTAAACTGGTGTCCCAAGCTGGGCACGGTGCTCGCCAATGACGAGGTCAAAGAGGGATTGTCGGTCCGCGGCGGCCACCCCGTGGAGCGCAAGCGGATGAAGCAATGGTTCTTGCGCATTACGGCCTATGCCGATCGGCTGCTCGACGGACTGGAGGAACTGGCGTGGAGCGACTCGCTCAAGGAAATGCAACGCAACTGGATCGGTCGTTCCGAGGGGGCAACCATTTTCTTTGACGCAAAAGACCATGACGAAAAGATAGAAGTCTTTACCACCCGGCCCGACACGGTGTTCGGCGCCACATTCATGGTGCTTGCCCCTGAGCACGACCTGGTGAAAAAGATCACCACGGCAGATTACCAGCAGCAGGTGGATGACTATGTGGCCGCTGCCGCGGGAAAGTCAGACGTGGAGCGCATGGCGGAGGTCAAGACCGTCTCCGGACAATTTACCGGGGGCTACGCCGTGCATCCCTTTACCGGGGACCCCATGCCGGTATACATTGCCGATTACGTGCTTGCCGGCTATGGCACCGGGGCCATCATGGCCGTGCCGGGCCACGACAGCCGCGACCACGCTTTTGCCAAGCACTTTGGGCTGCCCATCGTGGAGGTGGTCACCGGCGGGGATGTCTCCGAAGCGTCGCACGACGACAAAGAGGGCACCCTGATCAACAGCGACTTCATCGATGGGATGGACGTGCCCACGGCCATCCGCACGGTGACCCAGCAGCTCGAAAGCAAGGGCATCGGGGAGAAAAAAATCAACTACCGCCTGCGCGACGCCATTTTCAGCCGCCAGCGTTACTGGGGAGAACCCTTCCCGGTATATTACAAAGAGGGCGTGCCTTATGTGCTCCCGGAGTCGGCGCTGCCGTTGGAGCTGCCTCCCGTGGACAAGTACCTGCCCACGGAGAGCGGCGAGCCACCCCTGGCCCGGGCCAAAAACTGGGAAACCGAAGAGGGGTACCCGCTGGAATGCAACACGATGCCGGGATTTGCGGGGTCCAGCGCCTATTACATCCGCTATATGGATCCGCACAACGACCAGGCACTTGTGTCGCAGGAGGCCGTGAACTACTGGGAAAACGTCGACCTGTATGTGGGAGGCGCCGAACACGCCACGGGGCACCTGGTCTATGCCCGTTTCTGGAATAAGTTTCTTTTCGACACGGGTGTCGTGGTAAAGGATGAGCCCTTCAAAAAATTGATCAACCAGGGCATGATCCAGGGCCGGTCCAACTTCGTATACCGCGAAAAGGGACGAAACCGGTTCATCTCCCGCGGACTGAAGGACCAGTACGACACGATGCCGATTCACGTGGACGTGAACATCGTGGAGAACGACCTGCTGGACATCGAAGCATTCAAGCAGTGGAACCCGGAATACAAGGATGCGGAGTTCGTGCTCGAGGACGGCCAGTACATCTGCGGCTGGGAGGTGGAAAAGATGTCGAAGTCCTTCCACAACGTGGTGAACCC
>PUPG01000026.1 GCA_003553005.1 Bacteroidales bacterium | reverse complement strand
TTGTTGCAATGTCAGACATGGTTTCTCCTTTTTTTGTTAAACAAGCTGCAAAGAAAAATATTTAATTTGTGATAAACAACTTTTTTGCTTTGAATTTTGTTTTAAACGCTTTATGTTGCTGATTTTCAGCACCCTGAAAAATCGGCTTAAAATAAAGCCAAAATGCATATGTATCCTCAATAAACAGGGTATTGGTGCTTTTGTTTACCTTTAGCCTGCAAAATTAATATGGATACAGAGGTTTTGCATGTTTTTATGTTTTCGATAACTTCATGACTTAATGTGTCTTTGCTATAATGATTAGCGAGCCTTAGTGCTTGGTGGCAAAATAGATGCCACTAAGGCTCCAAGACACAAAGATTTCACCAAGAAACATTACAATGTGTGCGAAACCTCTGTACTGATTAAATAATACAGGTTGGATTGGCAGAGGCTTATCAAGATCACAAATATAATGAAAAACCCTGGACAAAAACTACGTCTGGCCATCCTGGCTTCAGGTAGCGGCAGCAATGCCGCCAGGTTCATGGACTATTTCCAGGATCATCCGGACATCGCAGTGGCGTTGGTGGTGAGCAACAATGCTTCTGCCGGCGTGCTCGACAAGGCAGCGGTATATGGTGTGGAAAGCCGTGTGCTTCCGGCCGCAGCCTGGGAAGACAAACAGGCGGTGTTGGCCCTGTTTGATGATTTTGGCATTGATGCCATCGTGCTGGCCGGCTACATGCGGCTGATTCCCGGGTGGCTGATCCAAAAGTACCCGGACAGGATCTTCAATATCCATCCAGCGCTGCTTCCGGACTTTGGTGGCAAGGGGATGTATGGCATTTACGTACACCGCGCCGTGATCCAGTCCGGGGCCAAACGCACCGGCATCACCATTCACCTGGTAAACGAGCGCTACGACGAAGGCCGCATTCTCTTCCAGGAAAGCATCCCCGTATACCCGGAAGACACCCCGGAGCGCCTGGCTAAGCGCGTGCAGCGACTGGAGCACAAGTACTATCCCACCGTTGTCGAAGAAGAAGTATGTAGTAGGAAGTAAGAAGCAGGCAGCAAGAAGAACTCGTCCCGAAATAGGTTTACACCTTAGCTTCTTACTTATACTAATTACTTCTTTCTTCTTACCTCTTACTTCTTACTTCTTACTTCTTACTCCTTACTCCTTACTTCTTACTTCTTTCTTCTTACTTCTTACTTCTTTCTTCTTACTTCTTACTTCTTACTCCTTACTTCTTACTTCTTACTCCTTACTTCTTACTTCTTACTCCTTACTTACCACCCCCACAGCCTTCCCAGCCGCCTCAAGCAGCGGCCCGGCACCAAGCGGTTCACCGACGGCTTCCTGCATCCACTGCCGGGGTGTCAGGTTGCCGATCGTGAAGATGCGGTCGATCTCGCTGGCGAGGTTTTTGCCGCGCATTTGCCGTTCCAGCTGAAACTCGATGAGATGACCCAGCGGGTAGGCACTCAGGTAGAGCGGATAGCTGATCATGTGGGAGTAGATGGCCAGGACCGGCGAATCCTTCACCCCGATGACCGGCGCATAGTAGTTGTTCCATATCTCCCTGGCGATCCGGATGGTTTCCGCTTTCAGTTCTTCAGCCGTAGCCTCCGGGTTTGCGTACATCCAGCGCCAAACCGCCATGTCGACCAGCGACACGCCCATGATCTCGTAGGTGCCCCAGAGGATATCGAGGGTGTTGAGGTGTTCGCGCAGGGGGTTATCCTGTTCGAGACCCAGGAGTTTGAGGTCGCGCACCTGGAAGATGAAGGCCAGCGCCTCGGTAAAGGCCGTATTGGGCACGCCGTTCAGCATGTAGTGATCCACATCGTGCAGGCTGATCGTCTGTTCGACGTTGTGTCCGAGTTCGTGCGCTGCCACGTTGAAGCCGTTGTAGTTCATTCCCTTTTCGCCGATGCGCGTGCGCAGGTGCGAGTATTGTGAGCGCATCTGCGCACCCCAGGCGTGTCCGGCGCCCCGGCCACCTTCCACCACGACCTTGGAGGCAATCTCCTCCGCACGATCAGGCGCAAAACCCAGGGTGGTCAGCAGGTTGGGAATGTCTTGCTCCACCGCTTTGGCATCCGGATACCGCTCAGCGGTAATCTTGTCCAGTTCCGCCTCAGCGATGCCGCTGCGCGCCTTGAAGCCATCGTACCAGATGTCGAAGGGTTCGAGGTCCCGTCCCAGGCGCCTGGCGATCAAGGCGCCGACCTCCTTCAGTATCGGGGCGCTCACCAGCTCCTTAAACAGGGCTTCAACCTCGTCCATGCTCATCTCGAGGCCTTCCTCAAAGGCACGCGCGATGTAGGTGGGATAGTTCGGCGACCACTGGTCCGCCTGTTTGTGCGCGTGGAAGTTGTTCAGCAGGTGTTGGTATCGCGTCAGGGGTTCAGCCGGGGCATCCACCTCCTTCCCGTCGTGATACACCTTGTTGCGGTAGGGATTCCAGGTGAGCTCGCTGTTGTTGATCATCTTTTCCGGGATATCCTGGTCGATGATGCGCTGCATCACTTGGTAGATCATTCGTTGTTTGGCCAGTCCTTCGGGTGAGCCATCGTAGTTCGCCTTCAGTTCGTCGCGCAGCCCCCAGTGCGAGATCAGCCGCAGGTCTTCCGGGAAGATGCGCTCACCGTCGTCGTCGACCAGCTGGGCCATCACGATGTTGTATTCGGAGATGTAGTTGTCGGCTTCGGTACCCACGCGCGACATGTGCTGGTTGACCCCGGCGGGCACGCGCGAGGTGAACACGTCGCCCATCCGGGCATAAGCCCACTCCTGCCTGTCCCAT
>PUPG01000100.1 GCA_003553005.1 Bacteroidales bacterium | reverse complement strand
GTGCTTCAATGAATTTTTCATACATTGGGATTGCGTAATCCGGCTTCGATGCCCGGATATACGAGGGGCGATTGCCTTTTTTGGTGCTCGCGTGCAGGGTAAACTGGCTGATCACCAGGATCTCCCCCCCTGCGTCCATCACGGAGCGGTTCATTACGCCACCGGCGTCATCAAAAACCCGTAAACGGCTGATCTTTCCTGTCAGCCACGCAATGTCTTCTTCTGTATCTGCATCCTCCACGCCCAGGAATACCAGCAATCCCTTTGCAATGCGGGCATGGGTTTCGCCGTGGATGTCCACGGCAGCTTCCTTTACTTTCTGAATGACTACGCGCATAAAGCCCTTTTTGTTTATGATGGTTTTCTCCGGGTGTCCTCACCAAGCAATATGCCCAGGTAGTTGACATACCTTTCCTCGTGAATGTTTCCCTTTTCCACTTCTTCCTTGATCCGGCAGCCGGGTTCATTGAAGTGTGTGCAGTTGTCGTACCGGCATTGGTTGAAATACTTACGCATTTCCGGAAAATAATGGCAGAGCTCCCAGGCTTCAAAGTCGACCAGCCCAAATTCCTTGATCCCGGGCGTGTCAATGATCCGCGCCCCGTTCGACAGGTTGAACATCTCCGCGAAAGTCGTGGTATGCCTGCCTTTCTTGTGGGCTTTTGAGATGGCCTGGACCTTGAGGTTCAGGCCCGGTTCAATCGCATTCACCAACGCGGACTTCCCCACGCCCGAATGGCCGGCCAACAAGGATACCTTGCCTTGCAACAGCTTGTCGAATGCGTCGAGGTTGCTGCCTTTTAGTGCCGATACGGCGTGACAGGGATAACCGATCTCGTCGTACATCGCCATTATGCCTGCAAGCTGTTCAAAATCTTTTTCCTTCTGTAACAAGTCGGTCTTGTTGAACACCAGTACGGCCGGTATGCTATAGGCCTCGCAGGTGATCAGGACGCGGTCGATAAAGCCGGTTGAGGTGCGGGGGTAGGCGAGTGTGGCGATGATCACCGCCTGGTCGATATTGGCTGCAATGACGTGGGTTTGGCGCGATAGCTTGGTCGCCTTCCGGATGATGTAATTTTTTCGGTCGAGGATATCTTGAATCACCCCTGTTTCCTCACCCGCTGACAAGTCGAAGGTAACCTTGTCGCCCACTGCCACCGGGTTGGTGGCCTTCGACCCCGCGATTTTCAGCTTTCCCCTGAGCCGGCACTCCACCTCTTGCCCGTCTGTAGTTAACACCCGGTACCAGCTGCCTGTAGACTTCGTAACGATTCCTTCCTTCATCTGTTTGCGGTTTTCAATTGGCTGATAAACAGGCGATTGCGCCTTGTCAAAAGTTCAGGGGCTGTGTTTAACCTGCTTGAAGTTTGAAGTTTGATGTTTGAAGTTTGATGTTTGAAGTTTGAAGTTTGAGGTTTGATGTTTGAAGTTTGAAGTTTGAAGTTTGAGGTTGAGCGCAAACGAAGTCCCGAGAGTTTATGATTCGGGATTTGAGGTTAAGATATCCACAAATTAACACAAATGGTTTTCACAGATGCACACAAATGCCTCTGGCAACTTCAAACTTCAAACCTCAAACTTCAAACCTTCTATCTGTTGTTAAAATTAGTAATTTAGCATAAACACACCAAAGATTATGTCTGTAATTGTTGAAAAGGTTAGCAAAAGATACGAGACCCAGCTGGCGCTGGATGACGTGTCCTTTCACGTGGGCGAAGGAGAAGTTGTGGCGCTGCTGGGTCCCAATGGCGCAGGAAAGTCCACCATGATGAAGATCATCGCCTGCTACCTTCCGCAAACCAGTGGTGCGGTGCGGGTGTGTGGGTACGATGTCAATACCCATCCGCTGGAAGTAAAGAAACACATCGGATATCTTCCGGAAAACAATCCCCTGTACCTGGATATGTATGTGCAGGAATACCTCAATTTTGTCGCAGGCCTGCATAAGCTGGGCAAAAAAGCTGGTGGCCGGGTGGACGAGATGATCGACTTGTGTGGTTTGAGCCCGGAGGCAAACAAGACAATCGGCAAGCTCAGTAAGGGCTACCGGCAGCGTGTAGGCCTTGCGCAGGCGCTGGTGCATGATCCGGCAGTGCTTATCCTGGATGAGCCCACTTCCGGCCTGGACCCGAATCAGCTTGCTGAGATCCGGGGCCTGATCAGGGATATCGGGAAACAGAAGACGGTGATTCTTTCCACGCACATCATGCAAGAGGTGGAGGCCGTCTGCAACAGGGTGATGATCATCAGCAAGGGCCGCATCATGGCTGATGCACCGACTTCGGAGGTGCGGAAGTTGCATTCGACCCGGCGAATGATCCGGGTGGCCTTTGACCGGGAGCCCGATGCTGGACAGTTGAAGGAGTTGCCAGGCGTTGTAAGTGTCGAGTCTGCTGCGGACGGACTGCTTATTCATACCGCGGGAGACCAGGATCTGCGTCCCGCCATTTTTCGGTTTGCAGTGGATCAGGGACTGGTGATTCTGGGAATGGACCAGCAGGACGAAAGCCTGGAAGAGGTATTCCGGCAGATGACCGTGTAACTCACTAAAACCCCTCCACACCACAATCTTTCATAAAAGCCTCAGCCAACTCCAAACTCCATCCCAATTAACCTTATAAACCGGCAACATGTCATCATCCCAAAGTCTTTCATAAGCAGCTCTGGCAACCTCAAATCCCGAATCGCCTTGCTTCCCGAATCACCTTGCTTCGCAAATCGCTTCGCTCCCGGGACTTACAGCCCGGAACTTCAGAGCCGCTCAGCCTCAGCCTTAACCTTAACCTTAACCT
>PUPG01000187.1 GCA_003553005.1 Bacteroidales bacterium | reverse complement strand
TGATGCCCTTTTTCCCTTTCAAGAGATTCTTTACCATATCAAATGATTTAAATACTTAGTTTTCTTTGTTAAAGATAAGTTCTTTTGCGGTTTCCACCATATGTTTGGAGGGTTTTTCTCCGCCAAGCATTTTCGCCAGCTCCATAACCCTTTGTTCCTCATCAAGTTGCTCCAAGTGCGTCTGGGTTTTCCCATGGTCCACTGCTTTATATACCAACAGGTGGGCATCCCCTTTGGCCGCCACCTGGGGGAGGTGGGTAATGGCGATGACCTGCATGCCGCGGGCCATTTCTCCCAGGATGCTGGCCACCTGGTTGGTGGTTTCGCCGGAGATGCCGGTGTCAATTTCATCAAAGATGATGGTGGGCAGGACTTTCTTTTGTGAGATGATGTGTTTGACGGCCATCATCACCCTGGACAATTCGCCACCTGAAGCCACCCTGGCGATGTCTTGCAGTTCGCCACCCACATTGGCATTAAACAGGAAGGACAAGGCATCGCTGCCATTGGGGGTCAGGGTTTGCAGCTCTTCCTGCCGGATTTGAAACCTGGCGCCGGGCATGCCCAGCTTTTTCAACAATCCGGTGACCTCCTTTTCGATTTTTGGGATGGCTGTTCGACGGGAGTCCGCGATGGTGCCTGCCTGTTTTTGCAGTGCCGATCTCAGTGTGTCGACCTCCTGTGTGGTGGCTTCCACCTGGTCGGCCAGTGAGGTTGTCGAAGCGATCTTTTCCTGGAAACCCTCCCGGGTGGCGATCAACGCTTCGATGGAGGAAGCGCTGTGTTTCATCATCAGGTTGTTGATGTCATCCATCCTGGCTTCCAGACGTGCAGCGGCTTCGGGGTCGTGTTCGATGTCATCATATATCCGGCTGGTTTCCCGGGCGATGTCATCGCATTCAATGTGCAGGGATTCGATTCTGCCGGCTAGTCCCGCCCAGGTTTCCCCAAAGCGAGCCAGGGGCTGGATCAGCTGCTTTACTTCGTGAAGCTGGTCCAGTACATTCTGGTCAGCCTCCTGCAGCATAAAACGGGCCTTTTCGGCATTAAGCCGGATCTCCCCGGCGTGTCTGAGCAAGCTGATCTGCTCCTCCATCTGGCGGTATTCCTCCGCATCAAGCTGCGCTTTTTCCAGCTCATCGTACTGATACTGGTAATAATCCAGGTCTGCCCTGGCCTGCCGTTCTTTTTCAATCAGCCGGTTGAGCTCCTCTTGTTTTTGCAGGTATTTCCTGTATTGCTCCCTGTAACGGGCCACATCGGGCAATTGCTGCGCATAGGCATCTACCACGTCAAACTGGAAGGAAGAGCTGCCGAGCATCAGGCTCTCGTGCTGCGAATGGATGTCAATCAACTGGCCGGCAATCTGGCGCATTACGGTGAGGTTGACCGGTGTATCGTTGATAAATGCCCTGGACTTGCCGCTGGGCGTGATTTCTCTTCTGAAATAGCTGATGTCGTCATAATCCAGGTCATGCGCTTCAAACAGCTCCCTGAGGTCTTTGTTTTCAAGGCTGAATGCGCCTTCAATGATGCATTTGCCGGTTTTATCTTTGAGCACTTTGGTATCTGCCCGTTCGCCCAGGATCAGCGACAATGCACCCAGCAAAATGGACTTTCCGGCACCGGTCTCACCGGTGATCACCGTAAGGCCATCGTGAAAGCGGGTATCCAGTTTGCGAATGAGTGCATAGTTTTCTATCTGAAGATGTGTCAGCATATCAGCAATTTGGATGGGTCAACTTGCAAAGATAGAAAACTTTTCCCTTGGTCAGTTGCTGTCTGCAATCCGACGGTATTTTGAGCTGTTTGAAGGGTCGATTTCCGAGAGGATGTCGATGGCGTTGGTTTGCTCCATGCCTGGTGCTTCGGAGAAAAGGTTAACCAGCTCATCACTTTTTGCGGCCATCACGGTTTGCATCAGGAGGGTTCCGGGTCGTTCGCGATGCGCCCGCTGGAGCATTTCCAGGGCCTCCAGGACTTCTGAACGACCCAGGTCCATGTTGTCTGTCATCCGGTCAAAACCCTGCCTGTGGTATCTGTACATCGCTTCACGGATGTCGCTGTACCTGTTATTCATGATGTTTTCCATGAGCCAGTAACGATTGCGCTGGCTTTCAAAGGACTTCCAGCCGGACTCGGTGGCACTTTGTGCCTGGTTGACGATGTTCTGCGCCTGTTCGAAATAGGGCGTACCGCCCATGGGTGCAAACGTATCGAAGTCAAATCCGATGATGACGTATACATAAAAGGCAATGACAGAGGTCAGGTTATTTCTGAAACTGTTTGGATCATACTCCAGGGGATCGCCTTCGCGGTAGCGAAACTCAAAATCGCGGTCACGGTGGTTGAACACCGGACTATCGTATGATGTATTGTAAACCGGCCGGCGTGAAGACACCTGGATGCTGGCCCGGTACTCATCTCCCCCAGCACGTTCCTCGATGGTGATCTGGATGGATGCCTCGATGCGTTCGCGTGTCTCGAACTCAAATGGCGTCCAGCTGGTCTCGTTGATGAACTCCCTCAGGTCGGAACGCAGGGTTTGCATGATCTGCCTTTCGGTGTCTGACATTCCCGGAGTGGAAATGGACACCTGGCAGTTCAGCTCATTGGCATGCATATTCAGCACCAATGCCAGGTTAAGGAAGATTACAGCGATATATTTGGCCATCATAAGCTTTGGTGTTTTTCCAGGCGATCCACAATGTCCTTTGCCACTTCATCCTTGCCTTTCAATGGATAACGGGAAATCTCGAAATTATTGTCTATGATGCTGATCTTGTTGGTGTCGTGCATAAAGCC
>PUPG01000012.1 GCA_003553005.1 Bacteroidales bacterium | reverse complement strand
TCAATGAAGGGCTCCAGGGGTTCCTTGAAGTCTTCATAGGCCACGAGCACCATCTTGATGGGATTTTTGGTGAGATCCGGGTAGTCATCAAAGATGTCGCGGGTATCGAAGCGGTTGATCACCTTATTATAGGCAATGTTAAAGTAGGGTGACCAGGTGGTGGCCTTGATTTCGCGGGTCAGTTGTTCATCGGCTCCCCGGTAATGAACGGCTACCTCCACGTCGTTGTAAACCCTGATGGTGCCTTCTGCCGGATTGTATTGTATGGGAGCAATGGTCAGCCTGCCCAGCCGCATGCCCCGCATGGTTCCGATGACTTCTACGTGGGCCAGTTCTGGCTCAATGTAGGATGTCCGGGTATAATAGTCTGGCTCCAGCTCAAAAGGCACATCTTCCGGATCCTGGTCTTTTCTTAAGGATGGCTGCACAGGCATGATGGGAAACCGTACGCCAAACTCCGAAAGGTCATACTCCGTGGTGGTATAACTCAATACCTCTACTTCCACCTCTGCACCAAAGGGCACTTCAAGCAGCTTTTTCCTGGCTGGCAGCTTGGGAGTCCCAAATTCCCCCACGCTATAGCCTTTGGGCATGACCAATTCGGTGAATGTGCCGTGTTCGGTTTTCACATTGAAGTAGTTAAGGCCTTCGAAGGTAAAGGTAAACGCCGTTTTTTCAAAACTGTTCGACCTGACTTCCGACATGCCTCTTTCGTGATCAAAGTTGATCTTCATCTCTTGCGCAAACAGGCTGGCAGAGCCCATAAGCAGCAAAAACACCAATAAGTTCGATAGTAAATGCTTCTTCATAATCCAGGTTTTGTATTAAAAATGAAACGATAGAATGTATTTTGCAAGATGTAAAAGTAGAAAAAAGCCACCACGTAACAAAACGTGATGGCTGTATAATTTAAGCGTATTTTAATTCGCAATGGTCTGGTCTACAACGCTGGGATGTTTATGCGTGCAGCCGGGGAGTTGGTCCGCTATTTTCTTATCTCAGAAAGACTTAAGGCCGGATATCTTTGTTGCAACAGGTAGAAACTTCCAAAGAAAACGCCATTGTAGAAAAGATCGCCAAGCAGTCCTGCGTGGAAGAAGGGAATGGCCATGGTGTAAGCGGTCATCAACCCTTGCCAGGTAGCCGGGTAATATGGGGTAAATGCCCATACCGCAAAGTTGGTGATCAGGAAAAAGAGCAGGGAGCCGGCCAGGGAACCGCCGATCACATAAGGTGCCTTCACCTTGTTGTGCATGCGTGTACCCAGCAGGACGATCAATGCAAAACCCAGGTATACTGGCACCATCGTATTGTGAAAACCCAGGAAAAGATCGCTGATGAAGAGGGCAGCCATGGGTACGGCAAAGGCGAGCCATCTTTTTCCGAGGTGCGCACCACCAAAAAGCGCAATGGCAGCAATTGGCGTAAAGTTCGGATAATGCGGGATGAGCCGCATCAGGGCGGCAAAAACAATGATGAGGGTAACTACCAATACTTTCGGTGTAATTGCTTTCCAGTTCATGTCTGCAAATTGTTAAAGATTGATATGGCCGTAATTTCTGCCACAAAAGTAATGATCATTTGCATTTAAAACAACACGATTTCAAATTTGTTTGTGGACATTTCTCTAACCCCATTAAACCTTTTTTAAAAACGGACATCAAACAAGTGCAAATTCAGAAAACCCTAAAATTGATTGATTATGAAAGCGAAAATGTTTGTAGGAACTATTGCCCTGTTGGCTGTATTATTTCTAAATGATGCGATGGCTCAACGGGGAAGACGCGCACCAGACGTGAGACAGCGGGACCGGGTGGATATGCGTGATGAACGCCGCGCAGAGCAACCCGTTCGCGGAACCATGGAGTATTGCCAGATGATTCCTGACCTGACGGAAGAACAGGAAGAGGCCATCCGGGATCTTCGCCTGGAGCAGATGGAGCGCAACACCCATCATCGCAACAAAATGGATGAACTGCGTGTACGCAAGCGCAACATCATGACGGGCACCACTGATGGTGAGGTGGACGAGGTCATTGATGACATGACGGAACTTCGCAACACCCAGATGAAAGAAAATGTCCGGCACCGTGAAAATGTCAGGGACTTGCTGACCGAAGATCAGCGTGTGATCTTTGACAACCAGACCATGAGGCGCCAGGACCGCAGGGGTGGCACGGGCCGTGACCGCGGCCATCATACGCCCCGCCAGGGCCGTGGACGTTGGTAAACGATCTTTCATCCCGCACTTGAACACCCAGGCCGCCAGGAATGACCCTGACGGCCTTTTTTGTGCGGACAAATGTCAAAAAGTCAAAAAGTCGAAAGGTCTAAAGGTCCGGGTATGTGGTGTATTGTGCCTGGGTAATGAGGTTTGAAGTTAAGATGTCCACAAATTCACACAAATTGTTTTCACAGATTTACACAAATGCCTCGGGCAACCTCAAACCCCAAACTTCAAACCCCAAACTTCAAACCTCAAACCTCAAACCTCAAACCCCAAACCCCAAACCTCAAACCCCTTAACTCCTTAACCTCAACCTCCATCCCTCAAACTTCGGGCAGCCACGGTACTGTCCAGACCAATTTTAATATCTTTGCCGGCGAAATGCAAAAAATATGGAAGCACGCATAGGGGAATTCGCGGCATTGTTTACGGCGGTGTGCTGGACGGTCACCGCCATTACTTTTGAGGCCGCCAGCCGTAAGGTGGGGAGTGTGCCGGTCAATATCATTCGCCTGGTCATGGCCCTGGCATTGCTCAGTTTGTTTTCCTGGATACGACGCGACATGCCTTTTCCGGCCGATGCCAGTTCGTACAATTGGATGTGGCTGGCGTTGTCGGGGCTGATTGGCTTTGTCGTGGGCGACCTCTTCCTCTTCAAGGCATTTACGGTAATCGGCTCCCGGATGTCGTTGCTGATCATGACCCTTGTGCCCCCCATCACGGCCTTTGTCGGCTGGCTGATCATGGGGGAGACCCTTGAATGGATCCACCTGGGTGGGATGGCCCTGACCATATCCGGCATTGCCATGGTGATCCTGCATAAACAGATGCAACGATCCAAACCGGGAAAGTTGCCGGAAAGCATCCCCCTGCCCGGAATTATCTTTGCGTTGCTTGGCGCAACCGGACAGGCGATTGGCCTGGTGCTTAGCAAGTATGGGATGCAGGATTATGATGCCTTTTCTGCCACGCAGATCCGCGTGATGGCGGGCATCGTGGGATTCGCCATTGTCATTAGCATTTTCAGGAAGTGGGGCGCGGTAAACCTGGCGATGAAAAACAACACGGCACTCTGGCTGATGCTTTTGGGAGCCACTTTCGGACCCTTCCTTGGCGTTTCCTCATCCCTGATCGCCGTGCAATACACCGCCACCGGCATCGCTTCCACCATTATGTCCGTTTCGCCCATCCTGATCCTGCCGGCAACCTACCTGCTTTATAAACAGCAAATCACCTGGAAGGAACTGCTGGGCGCAATCATCAGCGTCGCCGGCGTCGCCCTGTTCTTCATCTGATCCTTTTACCCCGAAAAACCCGGCATACCCCATTCACCCCCATAACTCCATAACCCCATAACCCCATAACCCCATAACCCCATAACTCCATAACTCCATAACCCCATAACTCCATAACCCCATAACCCCATAACTCCATAACTCCATAACCCCTTAACCCCATAACCCCTTAACCCATCAACTCATCCTAATACCAAAGAAATACACATATGCCTGGGGCAACCTCAAACCTCAAACTTCAAACCCCTTTATCCCGCCTTTACTTTCAATTTGAGTACATTCTTCCCGTCTTCATAACTGTAATCCACGCTTTCGCAAGCCCCGGTAATGATCCTGATCCCGATGTCATCTTCGAGCACGTCGTCTTCCAGCGGGTTCACCCGGGCGCCCCTGCTCTCGGTTTTTAGCTCCACATTGCCATCTTTTTCCGAGTAATAAAGGTTGATCCAGATATCCGAATAGTCGCTCTGGATCAGCAGGATCTCTTCGGCAAGCAGCAGCACAAAGCCGGTGACCTTTTTGGGGATCCAGTGTTTTTCGCAGAACGCCTGCATTTCGCCCTGGAGCTCGTATAAGTCAAAGTCCTTGCTGGTGATGTGGTATCGCATGCTTCGGATGCGGTGAATGAAGGCCTGGGTTTTTTCCCGCTTGGGATTGTCAAATATCTGTTCAGGCGGACCGTCCTCGTATATACCACCCTCGTCCATGTACAAGACCCGCGTGGAAATGTTGCGGGCAAACTCCATCTCATGGGTGACAATGATCATGGTGAGGCCTTCTTTCGCAAGCTTCCGGATTACGGCGAGCACTTCGCTGACCATGGTGGGGTCGAGTGCAGAGGTGGGCTCATCAAACAGGATAATCTCAGGCTCCATGGCGAGGCACCTGGCTATGGCGGCGCGTTGCTGCTGTCCGCCGCTCAGCTCATCAGGAAAGCTATGCAGTTTCTCTCCAAGACCAACCATCTGAAGGAGTTCAGTGGCCTTCTTTACGGCATCTCTGGGGGTTTTACCGAGCAGTTTGACGGGCGCGATGCACATATTTTCCAGGATGGTCATGTGGTTGTAAAGGTTGAAGGTCTGGAAGACCATGCCCATCTTCTGGCGCACTTTGGCAATGCTGGTTGAGCGGTCGCTTAGCGAAATGTTGTCTATGCGCACTGAGCCGTCAGTGGGTTCTTCCAACAGGTTCAGGCAACGCAGGAAGGTGCTTTTGCCGGACCCGGAAGGACCAATCAGGGAGATGATCTCCCCCTGTTCAATCTGCAGGCTTACATTGGAAAAGACCCGGTTGTCCTCAAAATACTTGGTTAACTTGTTGATCTCGATCATTTGACAGCCTCCCTGATCAGTTTTAACCTTCTTTTCCTGGGGTCAAAGGATATTTCCACCCGCTGCATGAGCCAAATGATCACCCAGGCAATGACACCATATAAAATGGCGGCTACAAATAATGGATAAAAGGCATCATACGTCCTGGCTCTGATGATGTCGCTGGCATGCGTCAGGTCCATGATGCCAATGTAACCGAGCCAGGCTGTCATTTTAACCAGGTTGATGAACTCTGTTTTGTATATTGGAATGATGCGCTGAAAGGCTTGCGGGAAAATGATGTGGATGAAGCTTTGAAAACGGGTAAACCCGGAAGCTATGGCTGCCTCCTGCTGTCCCTTGTCTATGCCCATGATGGACGTGCGGAACACTTCTGCCATCTGCGATCCAAACTGCATGCCCAATGCGATGATGGCCACTGCGAGCGTGCTCATATCCAGGTTTGAAAACAGGATATGATATAAGATTAACAGCAACAGGAGCAGGGGCGTCACGTTCATGAAGTAGATAAAGCCACGCGCGATGGCCAGTACCATCTTGCGTTTCGACATATGGGCGTAGCATACTACACCGCCCAGGATGGTTCCCAGGATGGCTGAAAAAAGTGAGATCAGCAAGGTGATCTTTACCCCGTTCAGAATCAGCTTGTAGCGTTCTTCTTCGATGAAATTGTAGTAAAACCGGCCAATTGCCCGCTCCCGGAAACTCTCCGTGTGTTCCTTTCGAAAGCCAAAATCACGGGCAGCCCGGCTGTCCCTGAATACGATGCTAAGGGAAGCTGGTCCTTCGGGCAAGCTGTAAACATGGTCTGCCAGCAGCAAAAGGACTGGGTTTTGGGTGAATATTTCCTGCATGTGCTCCTCATTGGTGATGGCCGCGTGGAGATCGCCGGCATGCAGGGAGAATAACAGATCCGCAGTGCTGCTGTAATCCAGGGTGTGTACGCCAGGAAAAAGATCGGCAATGAAGGTGTTTTTTGGTGTGCCCCAGATGATGCCCAGTCTTTTACCCTCAAGGTCTTGCTGCAGAAGGACCTGTGGCGGTTCATCTGCCTCAGGCCCATTGGCCAGCGTTAGCCGGGGCATCATTGACAGGCATCCCACCAATAACCATAACAGATATAGCTCTTTTATCCGAATCATAAGGCCATTTAAGAAGGCGCCAAATTACGAAAAAATGACGTAAGCGTGAAAGGCAGCAGGTATTTTTGCAGCAACAATAAGCGGGTAACTCTGCACGGACTGGGCAAAGGTTTTTTTATTTCAGGGCATTCTGTAGCCATGCGTGAAATAATTCTACAGGTTGTTGCACGGGCTACTCATGAAAATATCCATGCAGGATGACCCCATTAAGCATTTAAAACGCTTTGAAATAGGTAGTTATGAATTATTTTCAGGGTTTGGGACTTATGGCATGGATTTGTTATGGGTATGTGACACATACATGAACCGGGCATTTGAATCTGGGTCGTCATGGGTTACACCAAACCCCGAATCGCTTCGCTTCCCGAATTGCTTCGTCCTCAGGGCTTGCAGCTGGGGACTACCGCACAGCCTCAAAACGAAAGTAAGTAGGTAAGCCATGGTGCGATAACTTGTTTACCTGACGATATCTGGCGATTAGAAACGCTCGAACCAGTCATTTGAAAAGTTTTTGTAATCTAAAATCAACAATATTATGGAAGAGATCAGGGTTATAGAGAACACATGGATTCCCATGCAGGACGGAACCCACCTGGCAGCCAAGATATGGTTGCCTGTTGATGCCGAAAACAAACCGGTACCGGGCATCCTGGAATACATTCCTTATCGCAAGCGCGACACCAAAGCGGTCATCGATCACCAGTTGCACAGCCATTTTGCCCGAAACGGATATGCGGGAATCCGGGTAGACTTACGTGGAAGCGGTGACTCAGAAGGGATTTTGCGCGATGAATACCTGCAGCAGGAGTTGCTTGATGGCATGGAGGTGATCAAATGGATTGCCACGCAGCCCTGGTGCGACGGTAGCGTGGGCATGATCGGTATTTCGTGGGGTGGTTTCAACGGACTCCAGATTGCAGCCCTGCAGCCACCGGAGCTAAAGGCCGTGATCACCGTGGCTTCATCGGACGACCGCTATGCTGATGATGTACACTATATGGGTGGTTGCCTGTTGTCAGATAACCTGAGCTGGGCATCCGTGATGTTTTCCAATAACAGTTGTCCGCCCGACCCCGAAATCGTAGGGGAGAAATGGCGGTCAATGTGGCTGGAACGCCTCGAGGGCAGCGGCCTGTGGTTGAAAAACTGGTTGGAGCACCAACGGCGGGATGATTTCTGGAAGCATGGATCCGTTTGCGAGGATTATGACGCAATCCAGTGTCCGGTAATGGCGGTAAGTGGTTGGGCCGACGGCTATTCAAACACGGTCTTCCGGCTGCTGGAAAACCTGAAGGTGCCCCGCCAGGGCATTGTGGGGGCCTACGGACACAAATATCCGCATATGGGTGGACCCGGACCGGCCATTGACTTCCTGAAAAAGGCTGTACGCTGGTGGGATCAATGGCTGAAGCATATCGATAATGGCGTGAAGGATGAACCCATGCTCAGGGCCTGGGTGCAGGATTCCGTATCGCCATTGTCGTCAAAACGCCCCGGCCGGTGGGTGGATGAAGAGACCTGGCCAACGCCTCGTGTGGAGCAGGATGAGATGAAGATGGACACCTTGTGCATCGGCCACCAGGACCAGGCACCCAAGGAAGAAAAGACCGTCAGGATACAGAGCCCTTTAAGTGTGGGACTCTTTGCCGGTAAATGGTGTTCCTACCAGGAGTCGACTGATTTGCCCAGCGACCAGCGTGAGGAAGATGGCGGCGCGCTCGTGTTTAACAGTCCGGAGCTGAAGGAAGATTATGAGATCATGGGCAGGCCGGTTGTGAAACTCAGGGTGGCATCCAACAAGCGGGTGTCCATGGTTGCCGTGCGCATGTCGGACGTGGCTCCTGATGGCCGCGCGACGCGGGTAACCTATGGCTTATTGAACCTGTGCCATCGCGAAAGCCACGAGCAGCCCAAGGAGCTGGTTCCCGGTGAACCCTATGACGTGGAGGTGCCAATGAATTATATCGCCCAACGCTTGCCGGCGGGACATATGATCAGGATTTCAATATCTACCTCTTACTGGCCGCTCGCCTGGCCTTCGCCGGAGCCGCCTGAACTGACCATATATCCATCCGATAGCTCAATCGTCTTGCCGCAGCGGAAGGTCCAGGGAAGGGATACTTCGGAAAAAGCTTTGGAAAAACCCGGACCGCTTGATCAGCTGGATACCACTTTGCTGGTTCCGGCGCATAGGGAGTGGACCGTCAAACACAACCTGGCCAATAACGAGGTCATCCTGGATGTCATTAACAATGACCAACAATACCGGCTGAATCATATCAACATGGAACTTCGCCGCGATGCCTGGGAAAGGTATACCTACAATAATAATCTCTATGACACTGTGAGAGGAGAAGTGAAGGGCGTACGGGAGTTCAGGCGCGACGATTGGAAAGTGAAAACCGTCACGCGCACCGTGCTGACATCCACGCGCACCGATTTCATCATCAGGGCTACGCTGGATGCCTATGAAGGGGATGTGCGCCTGTATAGCCGGTCGTTTGATGAAAGGATACCACGAGACATGGTGTGATATTTATTAATGTGGGCTTTTAGGTCTGAATTTTTATGAAAGGAGGCCATTATGGCTGAGAAAAAGCAAATATTTGTAATCGGACTGGACGATTTCAACCTGTCGCTGCTGAGGCACCTGCCTGAGGCTGAAACGTGTGATTTTCTTCCCGCAGTGAAATTCAATGAGATGCGGGGCGTAGATCGCCTCTCCATCAGGGATTTGATTCACAAGTCGTGCGAAAGGATTGATGAAGCCGGGAGGATTGACGGGATCATCACCTATTTTGACTTTCCGGCATCGCTGATGGTGCCCATCATTGCAGAAAAATACGGTCTGCCAGGAACCTCCGTGGAGAGTGTCCTTAAATGCGAACACAAGTACTGGAGTCGCCGGGAGCAGAAAAAGGTCATCCCGAAGGCGATCCCGGATTTCAGGGCATTTGATCCGTTTGCCGATGATGCCTGGGAGCACATTGGATTTGCACCTCCCTTCTGGATCAAACCAATCAAATCCTACCATTCCTACCTGGCTTATAAAATTACTGACCAGGATGCATTTGAGGAGGCCATTAAAGAGGTTCGTCAACATATCCAATACATTGCAGAACCTTTCTGTGAGCTGCTTAAAGATTGCGGTGTGCCTGAAAGCATCTCTTCCATGAAGGAAACCATGTTTGCTGAAACCCAGATCAGTGGACACCAGGCTACTGTCGAAGGTTATGTGCATGATTACCAGGTGATGGTCTATGGGATTATTGACACGATGAAAGCAAAAGGATACCCCTCCCTGGCCAGTTACCTCTATCCTTCTTCCCATCCGCATGAGGTGCAGTATCGCATGGCTGATCTGGCGCGCCGCGTAGTGGAGCAACTCGGCCTGAACAACACGGCATTTAACATCGAATTTTTTTACAACGAGCAGGAGAACAAAATCTATTTGCTGGAAATCAACCCCCGGATGTCGCAATCTCACGCCTACATGTTTGAAAAAGTACATGGCTTGTCGCATCATCACGTGATCATTAACCTGGCCCTCGGAAACAGGCCAAAACCCCTGAAATTTGACGGCGAATATCATATCGCAGGCCACTTCATGCTGCGGGAATTTGAAAGCGGCGTCGTAACACGCGTTCCGGGAGAAGATGAAATCGAAGGCCTCGGGAAAATCTATCCGGATTTGACCATCAAGGTGAATGTGAAGGAAGGCATGCATCTCGATGATATGGAAGAACACCACATCGACAGCTACAGTTACGTGCTGGCAGACATCTACCTCGCTGCGGATAACCACAAGGAGTTGATGCAGAAATATGATGATGTGGTGAGCAGGCTTTCCTTTCAAACCGATCGATAGCGGATGAGGCAAACGGTGAGTTGGTTAAGGGGTCAATGGGTTAAGGGGATATGGGGTTGAAGGGTTTGAAGCTGAACGGTAGCGAAGTCCCGAAAGCGAAGCGATTCGGGATTTGAGTTTACCCGAGGCCATCATGAAAGTCTGTATCCGGATACTTCTGATTAGCTTATTAAAACCTCGTATATATTTGTATAACTGCGGGTTATGTCTGTGTCTATGATTGTTTGACGATTCATCATTTGGGGACTTGTATTATTTTCTGTAAAAACGTAGGTTTGTATGTCGGGAACGGAGGAATGCAAAAGCCTGTTCCTGATGGTCAACTAAATCCGGGTCTGTCTATTTGGTCAAGTGTCTAACAGACAGATACCAACTAACCTTTGCGTTGCTTATGGAAGAAGTACATACCCTGGCCATGGAAGTTGATCAGGTAGCCTTGTGGTCCTTCATTGGTTACCTGGCATTCATTATCATCATTGGCATTTATGCTGCCCGTTTTTCCTCGAAAGGCATTTCCCATTTTTTCATTGGTGGCCGTAAGATGAGCATGCTGGTCGTGGCGCTGTCAGCAGTGGTGAGCGGACGCAGTGCCTGGCTGTTGCTGGGTGTCACCGGCATGGCCTTTTCCATGGGTTTTTCTGCCGTGTGGGCGGTGGTGGGCTACACCGTGGTCGAATTTTTCCTGTTCTTTTTTTATGCCCCGCGCATCCGGCGCTTTAGCGAAAATAAAGACTGCATTACCGTCCCGGATTTTTTTGCGGAACGCTTTAATGATCACAATGGCTCGTTGCGGGCCGTGGTGGTTACCATCATCATCATTTTCATGATTGCCTATGTTGCTGCGCAGTTTGTGGCTGGGGGCAAAGCTTTTGAGTCGAGTTTTCATATCACGGAAACACAGGGTATCCTCATCACCACGGTGATTGTACTCTTCTATACCATGGTGGGTGGGTTCCTGGCCGTAAGCCTGACGGATACCATCCAGGGGATATTGATGATCATCGCCCTCCTCGTGTTACCATTCATTGCCATCATGCACCTGGGGGGACCCGGTGAGTTTTATGCCTTGGCCAGCAGTGTGGGCGACGGACAGTTTTTCAATCCCATCGCCCTGAGCTTGGGTGCCTTTATCGGCTTTGCGGGCATAGGTCTTGGCTCGCCGGGCAATCCGCATATCATCGCAAGGTACATGTCCATCAAGGATCCGGGAAAACTCAAACGCGTGGCGATGGTAGGCACTGGCGCCAATGTGCTGATGGGGATCGGCGCCATCATCACTGGCATGGTTGGAAGAATCTATTTCCCGGAAGCGGACATGCTGCCGGGAGCCGACCAGGAGAACATCTACCCGGTGATGGCCAGCATGCATTTGCATCCCATACTATTTGGTGTGGTGATCGCCTCCATCTTCGCCGCAATCATGTCCACCGCCGATTCACAACTGCTGGTGGCGGCTTCCGCCCTGGTGCGAGACATCTATGAAAAGCTCATCCATAAAGACAAAACCCTTCCCCAGAAAAGACTGGTCCTGCTGAGCCGGCTGGTGGTGATCCTCCTGGTCCTGATCGCGCTCACCCTGGGCCTGATGGCCGAACAGCTGGTTTTCTGGCTCGTACTGTTTGCCTGGGGCGGTCTTGGCGCAGCCTTTGGTCCCACATCCATTCTGGCGCTGTTCTGGAAAAATACCACCAGGCCCGGCATGATCGCGGGCATGATCTCTGGTGCCCTTACCGTGATTTTATGGATACAGATCCCGGCACTGCAGGAGCGCATGTATGAACTGGTCCCGGGTGTGGTCGTGGCCACGATGGTTACCATCATCACCAGCAAACTTACCCAAAAGCCCGTGAATGCGGAAGAATTATATGAGGCTATGGTGGAGAAGGATGAAAAGACAAAATGACAAAAGGACGAAAGGACGAAAGGACGAAAGGACAAAAGGAGGAAATGACAAAAAGACGAAAAGACGAAAAGACGAAAGGGGTAAAGGTCGGTATTTTTCATTATTTTTGCCTGACCATAAACGATGTTCCATTTAAATGATGTACGATCAATGAAAAGATTGTTTTTTGTATTGGCTGCAGGTGTATTCCTGGCTGCCTGTGGGGGTTCTGCTACCCAAGAACAACAAGCAGAGGAGAGAATCGAAGACTTTCAAATCCGGACACTGGTTGAAAACCCGGTGGATTTTGAAGGCCAAACCGTTCGCTTCGAAGGTATCCTGGATCACATGTGCCAGCATAGCGGCGATAAAATGCGCGTGGCGCAGATGGATGACGCGGAATTCAGCATCCAGGTGTTGCTTGGCGACTATATGAACCAGTTCAATACCGATATGGAAGGCAGCGAGCTGACCATCATTGGCACCATGCATACTGAGGTGATGAACATGGATGAGCTGGAAGCACACGACGAAGATCATGGATGTGAAAGTACCGAAGCAGCCATCGCGATGATGGAAGAACACGGAATCGACCCCAATGTCAGACCCTATGTTCAACTGCAGGGCTTTGAAGTAAGGTAATGACTGCCCATACTCAAGAAACTGCCGGATGGTTTTGTGCCGGCAGTTTTTTTATGGATTATCTTACTGAGGATATGATTCCTTGGCTGGATTAGGGTATTGGTCTTTAAAACAGGTGGTTATGAAGTTGCGTCGGATAAACCGGGCCATACACAGGGACCTGGGCTATTTCTTTTTTGGGATGTGCATCATTTATGCGCTTTCTGGTATTGCCCTGAATCATCGACATCAATGGAACCCAAATTACATAGTCACACAGAAAAGCTATAACCTGAAACCACCTGGTGAAGAGATCACCGACAACAAGGAGCTGGCCCTGCATTTCCTGGAGCAGATCGACCGGGAGGATGAATTCCGCACCAGCCTGCAGCGCGAGGATGAACTCCGCATCTTTATTCAGCACGGAAGCATTACCGTCAACAAGCTTACCGGGGCCGGTGAACTGGAAACCGTCCGGCCACGACCTGTTTTCCGGCAGGTGAACTTCCTTCACTACAATACCCCAAGGCGTTTATGGACTTGGTTTGCAGACCTGTTTG
>PUPG01000195.1 GCA_003553005.1 Bacteroidales bacterium | reverse complement strand
CCATGGGGTTGGCCGTGCTCACAGCCATACTGCATACCTTTTATTACCGAACCGGCAGCGAACAGTACAAAAGGCTGACCAAATATTTCGGAAAACTGTTTGTCGTCATTTTCGCGCTTGGCGTGGTTACCGGGATTGTTCTCGAGTTTCAATTTGGTATGGCCTGGTCGGAGTATTCCCGGTTCGTGGGTGACATCTTTGGCATCCCACTGGCCATCGAAGCCCTTCTGGCTTTCTTCCTGGAGTCTACTTTTATTGCCGTCTGGATCTTTGGATGGGGAAGGCTGCCCAAGCGGATTCACCTGGTAAGCATCTGGCTGGTAGCCCTGGGTTCCAATTTATCCGCCCTGTGGATCCTCATTGCCAACGCCTGGATGCAGCTGCCCGTAGGCTTTGTGATCAATGAGGGGCGTGCGGAACTTGCTGATTTCGTGGCTGTGATGCTCAACAAGCAAATGCTGGTCATGGCGCAGCACACCATCATCGCGGCCTTCGTGACGGGTGGCCTGTTCATGTTCGGCATCAGCGCCTGGCAGATCCTTCGCAACAACCATGTGGAGGCATTTGCAAAATCGGCCCGCATTGCCCTGGTGTTTACTGCGGTATCCTCCATTTTAGTGGCTACCACCGGCCATTCGCAAGCGCAGCACACCGTGCAGCACCAGCCTATGAAAATGGCAGCGATGGAGGGCCTTTGGGAAACGGAGCAACCTGCCAGTTTCTCGCTGTTTGCCATCATCGATGAAGAAAACCAAACCACGCGGCGCGACATCCGGCTGCCCTATATGCTATCCGTATTGGCCCATAATGATGCCAGCAGTGAGGTAAAGGGAATGAAAGACCTGCAGCGGGAGTACGAGGAGGCCTATGGTCCCGGGAACTACGTCCCGCCTGTCACTGTGGTTTACTGGAGTTTCCGGATCATGGTCGGACTGGGCACGCTGTTTATCCTCTATTCATTCTTTGGATTGGGCCTGTGGTGGAAAAACAGGCTGGAAACAAGCCGCCGCTTCCTGCAGATCGGAACCGTGATGATGTTTATGCCGCTCGTGGCCAATTCACTGGGTTGGATTGTTACGGAGATCGGAAGGCAACCGTGGGTGGTATATGGACTGATGTTTACCCGCGACGGGGTTTCTCCCAATGTGAGCGGCGGCTCCATGTTGCTGACCACCGTGGTATTTACCCTGGTTTATGGACTCATTGCCGCCGTGGCTGTCTACCTGGTACACCGCTTTGCCAAAAACGGTTTGCCGGAGGACACCGAAAAAATGATCAGTTATTAAGTCGCTTCATTCACCCACATAAAACATACAAGCAATGGATTTTCAGATTATTTGGTTTGTACTGATAGCCATTCTGTTTATCGGCTATTTCATTCTGGAAGGATTTGATTTCGGCGTAGGGATCCTGCTGCCTTTCATCAGCAAGGACGACACCGATCGCCGGGTGGTGATCAATACCATCGGACCGTTCTGGGACGCCAATGAAGTTTGGCTTATCACGGCGGGAGGGGCGATGTTTGCCGCTTTTCCGCATTGGTATGCCACCCTCTTCAGTGGGTTCTACATTCCGCTGTTCGTCATGCTTTTGGGCCTGATCGTGCGGGCCATCGGTTTTGAGTTCCGCAGCAAAAAACCGGAAAAATGGTGGCGCCGCACATTCGACCATTTGATCTTTTGGGGTAGTCTTGTGCCTGCCCTCTTATGGGGCGTGGCCTTCACCAATATCGTGCAGGGTTTGCCCATCGGTGCCGACATGAACTTTACCGGCAACCTGCTGCATATGCTTAATCCATACGCCTTGCTTGGCGGCGTGGTCGTGGTCCTGCTCTTTGTGTTGCACGGAGCGTTATTCCTGAGCTTACGAACCACCGATGCCCTCAAGGAGCGGGCCGAGAAAATCGCCAGGAACCTTTGGCTCCCCATAGCTGCGATTACTGTCATATTTGCCATCCTGGGGTATGGTCAAACCGTTTTATTCGAAGGGCTTGGACTAGTACCCGGAACGCTTCCGATATTGGCCATCTTGAGCTTTATTGCCTGTTTTGTTTTCATCAGGATGAAGATGCAGGGTTATGCTTTTGCCGCCATGGCAGCCACCATCCTGTTGGGCACCGTGGTGATTTTTCACGGGCTATTTCCCAATGTGATGCCCTCTTCCCTTGATCCTGAATACAGTCTTACCGTATACAATGCGTCATCAAGCCAGATGACCCTGCGGATCATGTCGATCGTGGCCTTATTTTTCGTGCCTGTTGTATTGGCTTACCAGGGATGGAGCTATTACGTGTTCAGCAAGCGGATCAGCCGGGATGCCATTCCCCGGGAGTAGGAAGAAGGAAGTAAGTAGTAAAAAGTAAGTAGTAAGTAGTAAGAAGTAGGCAGTAAGCAGTAAGAAGAAGTAGTCAGTAGTGGCACTTGGGCTGCGGAGATGAAGCAGTGTCCTGTGAGGGCCGGACTTGGCCGGCCCCACATGTTTTTATCAGAGAAGCCCGTAGGGACAGCACTTGGGCTGTCTGCACCTGGGCTGTCCACACCTGTGCTGTCCGTATCTGGGCTCTCTGTACTTGGGCTGTCCGAAGTTACCCGGGGAATTTGTGTGCATCTGTGAAACCATTTGCGTTTATTTGTGGATTATGGACATCATAAAGTATAAACACCTGAACAGGGAGATTGCAGTGGGCTGCAGGGGTTCTTCTTTGCGTTTTTTTGCGTATTTTTAATTTTGCGTTCTTCGCGAGGAAAGAAAAATATTTCATGACTAAAAAAAATTAACTCCCTGATGACTAGGGATAACATGCATACCCACCGCAGGTTGTT
>PUPG01000077.1 GCA_003553005.1 Bacteroidales bacterium | reverse complement strand
TTGGCCCATTGCACGGAAATCTGGAAAGCCGGCATGCCGCCAAACATGCTATTGGTCCACAAAGGCTCCTCCCCGGTCTCTTCGCGATGCTCCTGAATTTCCTGGGCCATCCCCTGCCAGTTCACGATATCGGGCTGCAACAGCTGTTGCCCCTCCAGCACGGGCCTTACATAAACAATGGATAGCAGCAGAAACACAAGGATGGCTGCTACATAAGGTCCGGCAGATTGCGGACGGATTCCCTTAAGCAAGTCTTTAAAGTTTTCCATAAGCGTTTGGATGGGTTATATCGGGTGGTGTTTTCTTATGTGTTGTGCCGTTCACGAAGATTGCCAATGTTCGAGGGGTGGGGGTTGGTGACTATTGTTTGTCGTCATCATCCAACTCCTCATAATCCACATATTCGCCAAGCTGATCCGTGTCTGGCTTTCGATTCTTCTGGCTTTCCTGGTATTTATGGTATTGTGCTTTGCGTTTGGCCTCAGCTTCGGCAGCCCAGGGATTTTCCCGGTAAAACTTTTTCTTGACCCTTTTCAGGTACCAGCGGGCAACCCAGGGTACGACAAAAGTGATTACCAGCCTGAAGATAAGGTATATGAGAATAAATGTGACAATGACTCTCAGCATGGAATAAGGCTTTTGGTCCTGACTAGCAAAAGTAAGAAAAATGTAGCTCTTTCCGTTTGGCTTACAATTGCCCTCATCCTACCTGGTGTGGACCGGCAGGAAGCGATTTTTTGAAGTGCCCCTAATAGTGTATTTTTGCATAGATGCAATCAAAAGAAACTTTTTTGCCGGTTACCCGTGAAGAGCTTACGGCTTTGGGATGGGATCAGCCCGATATCATCCTGGTAAGCGGGGATGCTTATGTGGATCATCCGTCTTTCGGAACGGCGGTAATGGCGCGTGTGGCAGCGCATCATGGCATGCGCGTGGCCATTTTGCCACAGCCGAACTGGCGCGATGATCTTCGCGACTTTAAAAAGCTGGGGAGACCGAAATACTTCTTTGGCGTCACGGCCGGTGCGATGGATTCGATGGTCAACCATTACACGCCCCGCAGGCGAAAACGCAGCGACGATGCCTATACGCCCGGGGGAAGAGCCGGTTACCGGCCGGACATGCCTTCGATCGTCTATACGCAAATATTGAAAAAGCTTTTTCCCGATGTGCCTGTCGTGCTTGGTGGCGTGGAAGCCAGCATGCGCCGTTTTACCCACTACGATTACTGGCAGGATAAGGTGAGGCCATCCATTTTGCTGGAGAGTGGTGCTGAACTGATGATCTATGGCATGGGTGAACAACCCCTGGTCAGGATCATCCGGCTCTTGCAAAAGGGGGTGCCTTTTCATTCGCTTTACAACATCCTGCAAACGGCTTTCGTGGCGGATTCCGGAGACAGGCTGCCACCACTCAAGGGCCATGCAGACACCCGGATCCCTTCCAATGATCACTGCCTGCAGGATAAAAAAACGTTTGCCGATGCATTTCGGATCATGGAAGAAGCGGCAGATTCCTGGAAACCAAACCGACTGATACAACCGGCAGGACAAAAGTTGGTGGTGGTGAACCCGCCCTATCCGCCCGCCGATCAGAAGATGGCAGATATGCCATACGATCTGCCGTTCACCCGCTTACCGCATCCCAAGTACAATAAAAAGCCGGCCATTCCGGCCTACGAGATGATCCGGTTTTCGGTCAACACCCACCGGGGCTGTTTTGGAGGCTGCAGTTTTTGTGCGATTGCCGCACACCAGGGTAAGTTCGTCGTGAGCCGATCCGAAGCGTCTGTCATCCGCGAGCTGGAGCAAGTGACACAGACGCCCGGATTTAAGGGGCACATTACAGACTTGGGGGGTCCAACGGCCAATATGTACAAGATGGGAGGCAAGGACCTCTCCATTTGCCAGAAATGCCGCCGGCCATCCTGCCTGCATCCGGAGATTTGCAAAAACCTGGATTACGATCATCATCCCTTGATTGATTTATATGAGCAGGCCCTTCAGGTTTCTGGTGTGAAAAAATTGACCATTGGCAGTGGCATCCGGCACGACATGCTTGCAGGCAAATCAGCGCAGGAGACCAAGCGCTATGGGTTGGATGTATATACCCGCCAGCTGCTCCGGCATCACGTGTCGGGTCGCCTGAAGCTGGCCCCGGAACACACCGAAGAAAGGGTGTTGCGAGCCATGCGAAAACCTTCATTTAAATACTTTGAGCGCTTTTATTCGCAGTTTCAAAAAGTATGTCGCGAAGAAGGCCTGCCCTGGCAGATGGTTCCGTATTTTATCTCAGGACATCCCGGCAGCCAGGAGCAGGACATGCGCAGACTGGCTGGTGTGTTGAAAAAACTTGGCTTGAAGGCGGAACAGGTTCAGGAGTTTACGCCTACCCCGATGACTTTGGCCACAACCATGTATTATACCGGGATTGATCCGTATACTGGGAAGCAGGTATTCGCTGCCAGGACTGACCAGCAGAAGGCACAACAGAAGGCTTATTTTTTCAGGAACTTGAAAGGCGGGGGGAGGAAGTAAGAAGTAAGAAGTAGGAAGTAGGAAGTAAGAAGTAAGAAGTAAGAAGTAGGAAGTAGGAAGTAAGAAGTAAGAAGTAGGAAGTAAGAAGTAGGAAGTAAGAAGTAGGAAGTAAGAAGTAAGAAGTAAGAAGAATTGGCAGGAAATAAAAAAGACCGGCTCGTGGGAATGAACCGGTCTTTTTTGGTAAACCTATTTACTTAACCAAAACCTACTTATGCGTCTTTTCTGAGGAAACGGACAACTTTTTTCTTCCTTTGGCCCGGCGTGCAGCCAAAACCTGTCTTCCGCTCTTTGTCGC
>PUPG01000043.1 GCA_003553005.1 Bacteroidales bacterium | reverse complement strand
TTTACCGGCGACGAGGAGATCAGGGCGCTGAAGAACAGCAACACGATGCCCACCTTGCTGCCAGGTGCTGCCTTTTTCCTGGAGATGGTATGGCCGCCGGCGCGCAAGATGATCGAAAGTGGCTTGCCCGTGGCCATGGCCAGCGATTACAACCCCGGCTCTTCTCCGTCAGGAAACATGCAGTTCGTGATGTCGCTGGGCAGCATCAAGATGAAGATGCTTCCGGAAGAAGTGATCCACGCCGTGACCCTCAATGGCGCCTACGCCATGGGTGTCCAGGACGAGCTGGGCAGCATCGCCATCGGCAAGCAGGCCAACCTGATCATCACCAAACGCATTCCCACCTATGCCTTTTTACCTTATGCCTATGGAAGCAACAAGGTGGAACAGGTGATCATCAACGGGAAGATATAAACAACAGATGCAGAACAACCACTTGATTGCCAAAACGCTGGCCGGGCTTGAGCCTGTGCTTGCGGACGAGTTGCGTACACTGGGTGCAGAAGAAGTCAGCATCCTGCGTCGGGCGGTTTCCTTTACCGGCGACCAGACCCTGCTGTACCAGGCCAACATCTGGCTGCGTACCGCCGTGAGCGTCCTCAAGCCGCTGACGGCCTTCAGCTTCGAAAACAAAGACGATTACCATGCGCAGATGAAAGAGGTGGACTGGCCGGAGCTTTTTGCCCCGGAAAAGACCATCTCCGTGATCGCTACCGCCTACGACTCCGAGGTGTTTAACAACACGATGTTCCTTGCGCAACTCAGCAAGGACGCCATCGTGGACCGCTTCCAGGAAGCACACGGAAGACGCCCGGATGTGGATACGGCTGCTGCGGATGTGCGCATCGTGGTGAGTGTCAACGGGGATCAGTGCAGGGTGTCCCTCGACAGCAGCGGTGACGCCCTCTTTAAGCGGGGCTACCGCCGCAGCGGGGGCAGGGCCCCCATCAACGAAGTGCTGGCCGCCGGACTGGTCAAACTGTCCGGCTGGGATATGGAAAGCCCCTTCCTGGATCCGATGTGTGGCAGCGGCACCTTTTCGATCGAGGCGGCCATGATGGCTGCCCGCATTGCGCCGGGAGCCGATCGCAGGCAGTTCGGCTTTGCGCATTGGAACGACTTCAGCCCGGAGCTCTTCCAGGAGCTGCGAACCAAGGCCAAAGAAGCGCAGCAAGCCCTGAAGGTTCCCGTGATTGCCAGCGACATCAAAGGCATGATGCTCGACCTGACCCGGCAAAATGCGATGAATGCCGGACTACTAGGCAGCATCCAGGTGAAAAAACAGGATTTCTTTTCCTACCATCCCAAAGAAAAGGAAGGCTGGGTGATGCTGAACCCGCCTTACGGGCACCGGATGACCGCGCGCGACACCCGGGCGCTGTACATCCATATCGGCGACATCCTGAAAAACCGTTTCCAGGGCTATACGGCCGGCGTGATCAGCGCCGACCTGAACGCCATGAAGCACCTCGGACTCAAACCCAAGCGCAAGTTCCAGGTGTACAACGGTCCGCTGAAAGCCGCTTATCACGTCTATGAGCTCTTCGGCGGCTCGCACAAGGAGTACCGTAAACGCAACGCCCCTTCCTGATTTTGCTTATTTTTGCAAGCACTGATTTCTGATTTGCAACCGAATAAACCCCATTTTAAATGCTTATTTCGTATAGCTGGTTAAAGAATTACGTGGACACCGACATGCGTCCCGAAACGCTGTCGCAACTGCTTACCGACAGCGGACTGGAAGTGGAATCCCTCGAGAGGTATGACTCGGTGAAGGGTGGTCTGCAGGGCGTGGTGACAGGCAAGGTCGTGACGTGTGAACCGCACCCCAATGCCGACAAGCTGAGTGTGACCACGGTGGACGTGGGCGGCGACCGGGAGCTTCCCATCGTATGCGGTGCGCCCAACGTGGCCGCCGGCCAGAAGGTCGTGGTGGCGCTGCCCGGCAGCACCCTTTACACCGCACAGGGCGAGTTTCCCATCAAAAAGGCAAAGATCCGCGGCGAGGTCTCCGAGGGGATGATCTGTGCCGAAGACGAACTGGGCCTTGGCGATTCCCACGAAGGAATCATGGTGCTTCCCGAAGGCACGCCGGTGGGTATGCCCGCCGCAGAACACTTCCAGGTGACCAGCGACTGGGTGTATGAGATTGGCCTGACGCCCAACCGGATTGATGGGGCTTCCCACATCGGGGCAGCACGCGACGTGGCCGCCGTGCTGTCGCATCAGCACCAGCAAAAACTGCCCGTGCGCTGGCCGGATGTATCTGGCTTTAAGGCCGACAACAACGACCTGCAGATTCCCGTGACCATCGAAGACCCGAAAGCCTGCCCACGGTACAGCAGCCTGACCCTCTCGGGCGTAACCGTCAGGGAGTCGCCCCAATGGCTGAAAGATAAGCTGATGGCGGTGGGCCAGAAGCCGATCAACAACGTGGTCGACATCACCAACTTCGTGCTGCAGGAGATGGGACAACCCCTGCACGCCTTTGACGTGGATGCCATTACCGGCAACCAGGTAGTTGTCAGGAAGCCCCGTGCCGGCACCGTGTTTGAAACCCTGGATGAGGAAAAGCTGGAGTTGACAGGGGAAGACCTGATGATCTGCAACGTGGAAGACCCCATGTGCATGGCTGGAATATACGGGGGCATCGGATCCGGCGTGACAGAAAAGTCCACGCGCGTCTTTCTCGAAAGCGCCTGCTTCGACCCGGTGACCATCCGCAAGTCGTCCAAGCACCACGGACTGAAGACGGAGGCTTCCTTTCGCTTTGAAAGGGGGGCAGACCCCGAGATTACCATTTACGCGCTTAAGCGTGCAGCCCTGCTGATCAAGGAGGT
>PUPG01000117.1 GCA_003553005.1 Bacteroidales bacterium | reverse complement strand
TGACGTCCGCACTGGTTTTGAGTTCACGGATCATCTGGTTCCCTTGTGCTTCGCCCTTCAGGAACACGTGAAATGATAGCTCCATCAGCTCGCTGCCTTCTTCGCCCAATGCTTTCATGTTTACCATTTTGTGCCTGCTGCTGTGCTTCCTGATGATTTTTTCGATGGATTCGCCAGACAAGTCACTGGCGTCCATGAGGATCTGCAGCAGGTATTCTCTTTTGCGGGCGAGACCAAAATCGAACTGGTTGATGATCAAAAAGACAAAGCTGATAAAGAGGGTGCCGAAGATGGCCACGGTATACATCTGCACCCCGGCCGCCAGGCCGATGCTGAGCGAAAAGAAGATGAACATGATGTCGGTGGCATCCTTGACGGCAGTCCGGAAACGGATGATCGACATGGCGCCCACCATGCCGAAGGCGCGCGCCAGGTTGTTTCCGATCACCATGATGACCACGGAGGTGATCATCGTGAGCATGATCATCGACACGGCAAAGGATGCCGAATAGTTCAGTCCTTTGTAGGTATATCGATACAAAAGCGAGATGATCGTGCCGCAGAACAATGCCACCAGCAGGTTCATCAGCACGTCACGGAGCGTAATGGAGAGGGTAAATATATCTGCAAAATCTGTAGCCATAAATCCAGGTTAGGAGATTAATAATGCGCAAAACTTTTATTCACATCGTAGCCAATGGTGTACTTTGAGAGGGCTTCGTGGCGCAGTTTGAAATCCTGCACGATGTTTTTGAGCCAGCCTGGCATCTGGTTTTCAAAATATTTGATTTCCAGGATGCAATGGCTTTTGAACAGGTAACGTAGGTTTTCCTCACTAAAGAGCTCGCTGGTGCCCGGATAATTTCTGCTGCGTATGTTTTTATCGAAAGTGATCCGTGTATCGGCATTGATTTTCCCGTGGTAAGCTTCCCTTTCATAAGCCACCAGGGTGGTGGGCATGAAGGGCTTCAGCTTGTAATGGAAGAAAAACCGCCTGGCATCATCGATGATCTGCTCCGGCTTTGGGGCATGTTCGAGTTCCAGGTATTTTTCCAGGTCACCTGTCCGGAGCAGTGCGTCGAGGTTGCGGTAAGCGACCGGTGCCCGGTGCTTTTTGATCCTGTTGCCGATTTTTCTTTTGATCTCAAGGACCACATACTCATTGTTGTCGCTATGCGTATATCCCCGCACCCGGAGCTTTCTCCTGTGCAACAGTCCGGCGTGTTTTTCGTGGTAATTGACCAGATCCGGGGTGTCAAAATATACGGAGCGCACGGTATACTGTGGGAGGCCGTTGCCGTTGGTGGTGGCATACAGGTCTTCTCTCAGGAAGCCACGCACGCGGCTTCGCAGTTCACCAAGCATATCGTTGGGCACCAAATATTTTCTTTCATATCTCAGCATAGCCACTTAATTGTGGTAAACCACGCGGGTGATGCGCAGCAGATAGTCAAGCAGGCTTAAGGTATCGCCTTGTATCCTGGCATCGACGATCATGTTGGGTAGCAGTCCGGCGTTTTCCTGGTCTGCCACCATAATGGTAACGAAGATTTTGGGTTGGTTATTGATCATCTGCACGCTGTTGTCGATATCGAGCACCTCGCCCTGGATTGCTTTTCTACCCCCCTGGTGGCGAATCCACACCTCCTGGCCGGTCTCGATAAAAGCGCGCTCGTAGCTGTCCACCGGGACAAATGCGAGCACCGCACTCATGTCAGCCAGCCGGATCACTTCCTTGTCTTGTTGCGTTTCGAGGCCCCGTTGCCGGACCACCTTTCCCGAGATGGGAGAGATGATGTGCATCGCCTGGCGGTGCTTCTCCAGTTGTGTGATCTGGTGCTCCAGGCTGGCAATCCTGGAACGGATAACACTGATCTCTTCTTCCTTTTCTCCTGCGAGTAAGGCCCGGTAGTGCGACTGGGCGATCTCCAGGGCATGCTGTCTGACCATCAGGTCGTTGACTGCAAGTTCATATTCCTGTTGCGACACGAGGTCTTCTTCGTACAGGTGTTGGATCCTTTCGGTGATCTTTTGCTGGGTTTGCAGCTCCTGCTTTGCCAACTCCACCTCATCCAGGGCCATCTTCAGGGCCTCTGGTTTCTCCCCGGTCAGGTAGACCGTTTTGAGTGCTTCCTGGTAGGCCAACTCTCCCCGGGCTTGCACCATTTGCATGTCCATATCCTGGGAAACGACCCAGGCCACGGTGTCGCCCTTGTTGATTACCTCCTGCCTGATCAGTTTGTCGTTGAAGGCAAAATGCACCACATCCCCGCGTTGAAACTCCTGCACCTTGTATTCCTGAATGCTCCCGCTGACATGATCTTCCATCATGTTGACCAGGGTGCCATCATCTGCTTTCTGCAGATACCACTCCATCATGGGCTTCACCACGCCCTTGCCCCGGATGACATATGGGATGTTCACCAGGAAAAGCGCTAAGAAAAGCAGGGCCAGGATAGCCAGGATGAAGATGGAAATGTGCTTTTTCATCTTATTGTTAATTGGATATTTCGGTCAGATTGCCTGTCCCGTCCATAGGGGAAAGCTCGTCCAGTGCGGGTTGTCGTCACATGTGTTACATGTTTTTTTGGCATGGCTCGGTCCATTTTTTTTCAGGGCGCTGTGAATCTGCGGCAAATATCGGAATTTTTTGCATAAGCAGCTAACGCTATTATTCATGCGCTCATTCAGGGCAGATGCGCGGCGTTGAAATCCGCCGTGTCTTTACACATAAAAAGGGTGAAAAGCTGCCAGACAGCTTTTCACCCTTAGGTATGCTGTGGTGTCTTGGTCAATTTCGTCTGCCAAGGAATATCATGATATAATATAACAAGGTAGCCAGTGA
>PUPG01000209.1 GCA_003553005.1 Bacteroidales bacterium | reverse complement strand
GCCACTTTCACCAGGTACTCCCCATAGCCGCTTTTCATCAAGGGTTGCGCGATATCCCTGAGTTGTTCCCGGGAGATGAAACCTTTCCGGTAGGCCACTTCTTCGATACATCCGATCTTGAGGCCCTGGCGGTTTTCGATCACTTCCACGAACTGCGCCGCCTGGATCAGGGAGGCAAAGGTCCCGGTATCGAGCCAGGCTGTACCGCGGCTCATGATGCCTACCTTAAGCTTGCCCTGCTCCAGGTAGTGGCGGTTTACATCGGTGATCTCATACTCGCCCCTTGCGCTGGGTTGAATGTTTTTTGCCACCTCAACCACGCTGTTGTCGTAAAAGTATAGGCCCGGAACCGCATAATTGGATTTGGGCTGCTCCGGTTTCTCTTCGATGCTGATGGCTTTTTTGTGTTGATCGAAGGCCACCACGCCATAGCGTTGCGGGTCGGATACGTGATAGGCAAACACGACGCCGCCATCCGGGTCATTGTGCGCGGAGAGCATATCCCAGAGGCCAGTGCCATAAAAGATGTTGTCGCCCAGGACCAATGCTACCTTATCCTGTCCGATGAAATCCTCACCAATGGTGAATGCCTGTGCAAGTCCCCTGGGCTCCTCCTGTACGGCGTATTCGAAACGGCAGCCCAGTCGTTCACCGCTTCCCAGCAACCGCTTGAAATGGGGCAGGTCTTCCGGTGTGGAAATGATCAGGATCTCCCGGATCCCGGCCATCATCAACACTGATAACGGATAATAGATCATCGGCTTATCATACACCGGCATCAGCTGTTTGCTCATGGCCAGGGTAATCGGATAAAGCCGCGTGCCGGAGCCTCCGGCCAGTACAATGCCCTTCATCTGTTCATATTTTTTCAGGTTATTGGTTATCTGAAGTTTATGTTTTCAATAGAAGTGCTGTTGGCTTTTAGCTCTCTTGCCAATAGCCAACAGCCAACAGCCAATAGCCAACAGCCAATAGCCAAAAGCCAACAGCCAAAATGTAATGCCTTAGGCTTATATTGCCATAATATTCATCAAAAATATAAAAATAACCGGCATACGCGAAAAAATAGATTCACTCAGCCTTCACCTTCGGACAGATCAGGCCCGGTCTCTACACTTCATAATTTAAACCAAAATTTCCTTGTATCTTTGCAGATTGTTTTTGCCTATGCAAGATCCTGCAAAAAAGACATATACAGAAAACCTCGAAGTCTTTGGTGCCCGCGAACACAACCTGCGCGACATAGACGTGGTCATCCCCCGCAACCAGCTCACGGTGATTACCGGACTGAGCGGCAGTGGAAAGAGCTCACTGGCTTTTGACACCATCTATGCGGAGGGTCAGCGGCGCTACATAGAGACCTTTTCGGCGTATGCCCGGCAGTTCCTGGGTGCGCTGGAGCGCCCCGACGTGGACAAGATCACCGGACTCAACCCGGTAATCAGCATCGAACAGAAGTCCACCAGCAAAAACCCGCGCTCCACCGTGGGGACCATCACCGAGATCTATGACTTCCTGCGACTGCTTTTTGCCCGTATCGGCCAGGCCCGGTCACACATCACCGGTGAGCCCATGATTCGATACACCGAGGAGCAAATCCTCGACCTCCTGCTGACACGCTTTTCCGGCAAGAAGCTTTTGCTCCTGGCCCCGCTGATCAGAAGGCGAAAAGGCCATTACCGCGAGTTGTTTGAACAGATCAGCAAACAAGGATTCCTGCGGGTGCGTGTGGATGGCGAGATCCGCGAGGTGACCCCGGGCATGAAACTCGATCGTTACAAGGTGCATGACATCGAAACGGTGATCGACAGGGTCCGGGTAGAGGAGAAACGCCGGAAGCACCTGGCAGACTCGCTGAAGACCGCCATGAAATACGGAAAAGGCATGATCATGGTGGTTGACGAGGCGGATGACAGTGTCCACCATTTCAGCAAGAACCTGATGTGCCCCTCCACAGGCATCGCCTACAAAGATCCGGAGCCCAACACGTTTTCTTTTAACTCGCCCTACGGGGCCTGCTCCAACTGCAATGGCCTGGGCAGCATCAGCGAGATGGACGTGGAGAAGATCATTCCGGACCCATCCAAATCCATTCGTAAGGGCGGCATCGCACCCATCGCCAAATCAAAAAATAACTGGATCACCGGACAACTGGAGTCGATTGGTAAAAAATATGGTTTTGATTTGGATACCCCACTCGAAGAACTGAGTGAGGAGGCGATGAACACCATATTGTACGGGTCCGACGAGGTGTTCAGGGTAAAACACGAAAGCCTGGGCATCACCCATACCTATTCGCTCAACTTCGAAGGGATCGTGCATTTCATCCGGAACCAATATGATGAGAGTCCGTCGGGTGCTTTGCGCCGTTGGGCAGGCAGCTTCATGCGCCAGAAAACTTGTCCGGAGTGCCAGGGACAACGCCTCAACAAAGAGGCCCTGCACTTTTTCGTGGGGGATGCCAATATTGCAGAGTACGCGGAGATGGACCTGTTGCGGTTGCGTGAGCGGATGGACATCCTGCCGGACCACCTGGGTGCCCGCGATCTGCGGATTGCCGCTGAAATATTGCGTGAGCTGCGACTCAGGTTGGGCTTCCTGCTGGATGTCGGACTGGATTACCTGTCGCTCAATCGTCCTGCACGTAGCCTCTCCGGAGGAGAGAGCCAACGCATCCGGCTGGCCACGCAGATTGGCTCGCAACTTACCGGCGTCCTCTACATCCTCGATGAACCCAGCATCGGACTGCATCAGCGCGACAATCACCGGCTGATCCAGGCCCTTAAGGAGCTGCGCGACATCGGCAATTCGGTGATCGTGGTGGAGCACGACCGCGACATGATCCTTGCAGCAGACCACCTGGT
>PUPG01000146.1 GCA_003553005.1 Bacteroidales bacterium | reverse complement strand
TTTTCCTTTGTAATCAATCAACCTGAGATCGTGATAGGCTTTTTCCCTCGCCTGCTGCAGGGTGCTTCCCCTGCCGCAAACGGCCATGACGCGACCGCCACTGGTTACCAGCTTGTCATCCAGGTTTTTCATCCCCGCATAGTACACCAGGCTGTCCCTGGCACTATCCAGGCCCCGGATCTCAAAGCCCTTATCAAACGTGTTGGGATACCCTCCACTGGCCAACACCACGCACAAGGCATAATCCGGCGACAACTCCAGCTTGACTGCATCCAGGTCGCTGTCGCAGGCAGCCTGCATCAGCGCCGTCAGGTCGCTGGCAATCCTTGGCAGGATGACTTCAGCCTCAGGGTCACCCAGGCGCACATTGTATTCGATCACATAGGGGTCATCCCCGCAAATCATCAGTCCAAAAAAGATAAATCCGCAATAGTTGATCTGCTCTTCGCGGATGCCCTGAACCGTTGGTTTGATGATGCGCGCTTCAATACGTTGCATCAACTCCTTGTCTGCAAACGGGACCGGGCTGACGGCCCCCATGCCCCCGGTATTTGCCCCGGTGTCTCCTTCGCCAATGCGTTTATAATCCTTTGCCGACGGCAAGATGCGGTAACTCTGTCCATCCGTAAGCACAAACACCGACATCTCCCTGCCCTGGAGAAACTCTTCAATGACCACGGTCCGGGAGGCCTGCCCAAACCGGTCACGCAGCAACATTTCCTCCAGCGTTTCTACCGCCTCCTGTTTTGTATCGCAGATCACCACGCCTTTACCTGCAGCCAGACCATCAGCTTTTAGCACATATGGCGGATTGCAGGATTCCAGGAAGGTCACCGCCTCCCCAAAGCTCTCTTTGGTAAAGGCCCGGTAGGCGGCAGTCGGGACCTGGTGTCGCTCCATGAAAGCCTTGGCAAAGGACTTGCTGCCTTCAAGCATGGCGCCCTGCTTGTCAGGTCCGACAAAACGAACATGCGTCAAAGCGTCATCCTGGCTGAAATGATCCCTGAGCCCCTTAACCAGGGGTGCTTCCGGGCCTACAACGAGCATGTCCACGGCGTGGGCGAGGACAAACTTTCCGATTCCCTGGAAGTCCATGGGGTCAACAGGGATGTTTCTGCCGCAAAGCGCTGTACCGGCATTGCCCGGTGCGATATAGAGTTGATCGCACAGACTGCTTTCTGAGATCTTCTGGGCCATGGCATGTTCGCGGCCACCGCCTCCAATCAGCAAAATGTTCATAGGAATAAGCTTAATGCAAGGGATACATCCGTTCCAAAAACGTCAAAATTACACAAAATATAGCGGTTGCGCTAGGTATAATTTGCTAATTTTGCCTGAAAACGGACTTGCAGACAATCCCTTTAAGCTGATTTGCCATGGACTTGAAAATGCCGACAAATATTTTTTCTGAAGTTGGGACCCTGGAGGGTGTAATCGTACATTCACCGGGCAATGAGGTGGAAAACATGACCCCGGACACGGCCGAAAGAGCACTTTACAGTGACATCCTGAACCTTTGTGTGGCCGGCAATGAATACAAGCAGTTCAAGGGCGTGCTGGACAAGGTAACCCGCACTTTTGAGGTCAAGGCCTTGTTGGCAGACATCCTGAAGAACGAGAAAGTGAAGAAAAGCCTGGTGGATAAAGTATGCCGGTTTGAAGGAGCAGGCGATGTCTGCGCGGATCTGCATGGCATGGACAGCGGCCTGCTGGCCAGTGCACTCATCGAAGGCGTGCCCACCCGGAAAAAGACACTGACAGACTACCTGAATAAAGAACGTTTTTCCCTGCGTCCCCTGCATAACTTTTTCTTTACCAGGGATGCAGCCATTTCCGTTTACGATGATGTGTTCGTCGGAGCCATGGCATCCCCGGTGCGGATGCGGGAGAGCCTGATTATGGAATACATCTTTGATTTTCATCCCTTCTTCAGCACGAAGACGGTGAATGCCATGAACGGAGAAAAAGCTGACCCGTCGATTGCCATTGAAGGAGGGGATGTGCTGGTGGCTCGCGACGACGTGCTGCTTTGTGGCATTGGCTCGCGAACCACGCCCCAGGGCATCGACTTTCTGCTTCACCATCTCAAGAAGAAAAAAGAAAAGCAACATATCTTGATCCAGGAGCTGCCGCTGACCCCCGAATCATTTATTCACCTGGATATGGTGTTCACGCTGCTGGACCAGGATGTTTGCATGATCTATGAGCCCATCATCATGAAGATGAACAAATACCAGACTGTCCACATTTATGCAGAAGGGGGCAAGGTGAAGTTTATCCGGGAGGTAAAAAACCTCCCCGAAGCACTGAAAAAGCTGGGCATGGACCTGCGCCCGGTACTTTGTGGCGGCGGCGATGACCAGTGGGCACAGGAGCGGGAACAGTGGCACAGCGGGGCCAATTTCATGGCCCTCGGTCCGGGCAAAATCATCGGCTACGCGCGCAACGTGCATACCATCAAAGCTTTGGAAAAGGACGGGTTTGAAATAATCCGCGCAAAAGACGTGCTTAGGGGACAAGTCAACCTGAATGACCACGCACGCTACGTCGTGACCGTGGAAGGCTCCGAACTGCCCCGCGGTGGTGGCGGTGCCCGTTGTATGACGATGCCGGTGAGCCGTGGGGCATTGGGGTGATTTGAATATGTTTTGCGTTTTGGGTTTTGCGTTCTGGGTTCAGCGTTCAGCGTTCTGCGTTCTGGGTTCTGCGTTTTGCGTGGCCTGAGGGTTTTGTGATGGTTGGAGGGAATGCGGAGGTTTTTGGGGAAAGGTTTTGGGTTTTGCGTTTTGCGTTTTGCGTTCTGGGTTCAGCGTTCTGCGTTCTGCGTGGCCTGAGGGTTTTGTGATGGTTGGAGGGAATGCGGAGGTTTTT
>PUPG01000137.1 GCA_003553005.1 Bacteroidales bacterium | reverse complement strand
TGCAAACGCCACTCTTCCGCGTCAGAAACAAAAAAAACACCAGGTATTGTTATTCCGACCAGGAAAAAGACCAGGCGGTTAAAGCGTTAAAGGGCAGCCCGGAAATTACACGATTCAAAGGACTCGGCGAGATTTCCCCGGATGAGTTCAGCCATTTCATCGGAAAGGACATTCGCCTGGATCCGGTCATCCTGAGAAAAGACCTCAGCTTAAATGAGATATTAAGGTTCTATATGGGGAAGAACACCCCTGAACGGCAGCAATTCATCATTGAAAACCTCCGCCTGGAGCTGGACATGATTTAGTCTGCCTCACAGGTGATGTGTTACCCCAAAAAGGAAAAGCTGCGCATTTTTGGGGACTGCATTATTCGTTCTGGTTAAGCTCAAAATGATCCCAGTCGGCCCAGGAGCGAAAAGCATCCCTGAAGCTGTCCAGCTGGCACCTTGGCATGATGGTCGTCTCGGCTGTCTCCTTGTAAGGCGGGATATTGGACAGGTTTTCCCCTTTGGGGTCAATTACGCCGGAATCCCCGGAATATTCGATGCCGTTGCCCTCGCCTACCCGGTTCAGTCCAATGACATAAGCCTGGTTCTCAATTGCCCGGGCCATGAGCAACACGCGCCAGGCGTGACTGCGACTGCCGGGCCAGTTGGCCACGTTCAGCAGGCAATCATAAGCAAACCCATCCTGCTCGTCATGACTGTTGCGACACCAGGCCGGAAAGCGCAAATCATAACAGATCACGGGCATGACCTTCCACCCCTTGAGTTCTACAATCAGCTTATCCCTGCCCGGCGTATAATGCTTGTTTTCGCCGGCAAAGGTAAACAGATGCTTTTTGTCATACTGTTGGTAATTCCCGTCCGGGGACATCCAAATCAGGCGATTGTAGTATTTGCCTGCATCTTGGATCACCACGCTGCCCGTAATGACGGCATCCAGCATCCGGGCCTTCTCCGCCATCCATTGCATGGTTGTGCCTTCCATGGGCTCTGCCACGGGTTGTGGATTCATCGTGAAGCCCGTGGTGAACATTTCCGGAAGCACGACCAGGTCGGGACGGGTGTCGATTTCCGCAAGCCTGTCATCAAACATCGCCCGGTTCTGATTGGGAGCTTCCCAATGCAGGGGCGTTTGGATCAGATGGACATTCAAATTTTGCATAAGATATCGGCTGCTTTTTGCAAGGTTTCTTCTGATTTGGCAAAACAAAAACGGAGCATGTGGTTGTTGTGGGGCTTATTGTAAAATGAGGAAGTAGGCACCCCTGCCACCTTATGCTCCTTGATCAGGCGCTCGGCAAAGGTCATTTCATCTTCATCGCTGATCGCTTTGTAGCTGAGTTGCTGGAAATAGGTGCCGCCAGCCGGGGTGGCAGTAAACCGCGACCCTTTGATGGCATCCAGGAAGTAATCCCTTTTGACCTGGTAAAACGGACCCAGTCCTTCGTAATGCTCCGGGTTTTCCAGGTAATCTGCCAGGGCGTGCTGCACGGGCGTATTGGAGCAGAACACCATGAACTGGTGGGTTTTGCGAAACTCCTTCATCAGGTTGGCGGGTGCCACGCAATAGCCTGTCTTCCAACCTGTGGCGTGAAAGGTTTTGCCAAAAGAACAGGTAACCAGGCTTCTTTCAGCCAGGCCCGGATAACGGCATACGCTCTCATGCCGTTTGCCCTCAAAGATGATGTGTTCATACACCTCATCGCTCAACACCATGATGCCATTGTTGCGCACGATTTTTTCCAGCTGCACCATATCCTCTTTCCCTAAAATACTTCCTGTGGGATTGTGTGGGGTGTTGATGATGATCATTTTCGTCCGGTTGGACACCAGGCGCCGGACCTCTTCCCAGTCGATGCCATAGTGGGGTGGCTTGAGCTTGCAGGTGATTGTGGTACCGCCGTTTAACTTGATGGCAGGAATGTAGCTGTCGTAAGCAGGCTCAAACACGATGACCTCATCATCTTCTCTGACAAAGGCAGATATCACTGCAAAAATGGCCTGTGTGGCGCCAGCTGTCACGGTAATTTCAGTATCAGGGTTATATTCTGCCCCATACAGCCTTTTGGTTTTTTCTGCGATGGCTTCGCGAAGCTTTGGCAGTCCGGGCATCGGTGCATACTGATTATGTCCCGCACGCATGTGTTTGGCGACCAGTTCGATCAACACAGGGGATACTTCAAAGTCTGGAAAACCTTGCGAAAGGTTTACGGCACCATGCTCAACGGCAAGCTGCGACATCACGGCAAATATGGATGTGCCTGTGTTCGGCAATTTGCTGGTGATTACGTCTGGATAGGGTTGCATATGGATAAAAATTTGTCAAAAAGTCGAAAAGTCGAAAAGTCAAGAATTCAGTGGGATCATTTGGATGAAGCCTGGCACATCCAAAGGGCCCGATGCACAGTGCGCAATATTCATTTAAAGATGGTTCCGGTAAAAATTGTAATTTTGCCCTGAAAAAACAGGAAGACAAAGGTAATCATTTTTGTGCGATGTTTGTTATACCATCACACATCCGGATCCACGCAAAGGCCGCAAAATGAAGTCACGCAAAAAACGCAAAGAAGCAGATTCAGGCATCATCCAAAACAGCCACACCAGATGCCAGGTCTCTTCGCATGAATAGCCAACAGCCAAATGCTAACAGCCAACAGCCAACAGCTAAAAGCTAAAAGCCAATAGCCAACAGCCAACAGCACTTCTATTGAAAACGTAAACTTCAGATAACCAATAATTTGCAAAAATATAAACACATGAAACGCCCATGACAGGATTTTTTAACACACAGGAGGATGATTATTTTCACAGGATGTGAATTGGTTTGACGTTTGAAGTTTGAAGTTTGAGGTTACCCGAGGCAACTTCA
>PUPG01000095.1 GCA_003553005.1 Bacteroidales bacterium | reverse complement strand
CACCATGTGCTTAATATCCGTGATGCGCCTGACCATCAGGTTCACCCTGTTGCTGTCGTGGCGATCGCGGCCGAAGTAGGACGCCACCCGTTTTTTCAGGTTTTTGGCCTTGCCCACATAGATCACCTTGCCCCTGTGATCGTAAAACTGGTATACACCAGGTTTTTCAGGCAAGGTACGTACGATGGGCTCCAGTTTATCCCAGGCCTTATGTCTTTTCTGCTCCGGCATATTGGCATGATTTCCCTTTTGCAAAAGTGCAAAAAAACTGCATAATGAGACTTACGCAGCAACCGCTCCGGTGATTTTCAGTTTGCCATCAAACCGGCAGCCCACTTCTTCTTTCTACTACCTACTTCTTACTACTTACTTCCTACTTCTTACTTCCTACTCCTCTCCGGCAGGTACTTCCAATACCGCCGGGGCATGCTTCCCCGCATCTGCCGGTGGTTTTTCCTTTCGGCAATATTGATGGCATCGTAATAATGTTGCCATAGGGTCCGGTAGTAATCTTCATCCATAGACCTGGCCTGTTTTTGAATATATCCCGTATCGAGGTCAAATGCCGGGGTGTCCATCCGGACTTCCCGGACGGATTCCAGGTCATAATAAATTCCGTAGTTTCGCCCGGTATCGTAAATCAGCCAGTGCCGGTCAGAAAACCTGGAACGAAAGTGTGCGGAAAGGAGTTTCACTACGTCGTGGTCGGGGTCGATGGCAGCCACATACATCTCATCCCTGGTGCGCTGAAAGCGCACAAATCCCTGGAAGCGGTGCGCCTCCCTCCGGACCTTCCGGGCAGTTTGGATCAGGGCATAAACTTCCTCGTCCAGCATGTTGCGGTAATACGCCCCGCGGTTGTCGCGAAAAAGCTTTTGCAGGTAACGCCACAGCAGCATATTGGTATCCGGAGATTCCGCAAGGAAGGCCACATGGAAAAGTCGCAGGTTCTTCTCATCCGAGCGTTCTGCAATACCGGCACGCACGCGCGCGGCCTGGTCATTGCACGTCTCCACGTGCACCATTTCACCCAGGGGCAGCTGTGCCTGTGCAGCACGCGAAACGATGGCCTCCGGCATCCGTTTGCCATCGAATGCCCTGAACACAACGGTCAGGAACCCGTCAAAACTCCCATCAAAGGTGTATATACAAGGATCACTTGTTGTTAGCATATGCGGCTCAAACTTAAAACTTCAAACTCAGCTGCACTCCAGCATCCTGGCTGCCTTTCACCAGCCGCCTCCTGATCTGTTCGGGATACAAGGCACTGGTGGCTGCGGGCAGCTCCCGGCATCGGACAAAGTATTTTGCCCGGTTCAGCGCAACGCCCATACGTTTCAGATGCGTGAAGGTGATGCGCCCGTATTGGCGATTGGCTACGATGATTTTCGCTGAACGCACGCCGATTCCGGGCACCCGCAAGATGGCCTCATAACTGGCCCGGTCCAGGTCTATGGGGAAAAAATGGGGATTGCGCAGTGCCCAGGCCAGTTTGGGATCCATGCGCTCATCCAGTTGCGTGTTTTTTTCATCCAGGATCTCATCATAGGAAAAATGATAAAAGCGCATCAGCCAATCGGCCTGGTAAAGGCGGTTCTCACGCACCAGCGGCGGCTTCTGGATCACCGGCAAACGGTGGTCGTGGTGATTGACCGGCACAAAGCCGGAATAATATACCCTTTTCAGCTTTTGATCGTGATAAAGTCCGGAAGCCAGCCTGAGGATGGTATAATCGGTTTCCGGGGAAGCCCCAACGATCAGCTGCGTACTTTGTCCGGCAGGTACAAAGCGGGGCGCTTTCCGCGACTTCCTGCGTTCAGCCTTGCTTTCTATCACGCTTTGGGAGATCTGGTTCATTGGGCTGAACACGCTGGAAAAATTTTTCTCCGGTGCGAGCACCTGGAGTTGTTTTTCGGTCGGAATCTCAATGTTCACACTCAGCCTGTCGGCGAGCAGACCGGCCTCATGCACCAGCATGGGATCGGCCCCGGGAATGCTTTTCATATGGATGTACCCATTAAACCGGTACTCCTGACGTAGCTTGCGGGCAACGGCATTGAGCTGTTCCATCGTGTAGTCCGGACTGCGCAACACCCCGGAACTGAGAAACAGGCCTTCAATGTAATTGCGCCGGTAGAAGTTAATGGTCAGATCCGCCAGTTCGTCGGGGGTAAAAGTGGCCCTGGGCTTGTCATTTCCGTGCCGGTTCACACAATAGGCACAATCGTAGATGCAATGGTTGGTATACAGGATCTTGAGCAGCGAAATGCAGCGGCCGTCCTCGGTAAAAGCGTGACAAACCCCTGCACTTTTGGCATTGCCCACCCCGCCTTTCGACGACCTGCTGCTCCCACTTGAAGAGCAGGACACATCATATTTGGCAGCATCGGCCAGGATGTTCAGTTTTTGTAAGACTTTATCCTTGATCATTGGCTTGACCAGATTCTAATCAAAATCCATGATCATAATATAGGAAAAATCTCACACTTACGGCAATAAATATACCGTTTGGATGCTGCTACATTCTGTCAATGGAAAAGCGCACGCCCATGTAAAACTTGCGTCCCATCAGCGGACCCCAGATCATGCTTCCATCAAAGCCTTCATCAAAAGGCGAATGGGGATTCAGGATGGGATCTTTCTGATAGAAGTCTGTGAGGTTTTCCCCACCAACGTAAATATCCAGGTTTTGCCAGCGATAGGTCACCTGGGCATTCAGAATGGTATAGGAAGGCGATTCTGAGCGCAATTCAAAGTCGTGGTGCATGTCGATAGCCGAGGCCGGCACTTCCGGTATGCGGGAGGGGCCGTTAAACTGGGCGGTCAGGTCAAACTGCCAGTCGTTGGCGCGCGTAGCATAGGATGCGGACACCATGCCCCGGTAGCGATTTGTAAAAGGCTTCCGGCGCAATTCGTCACCAATGGTCATTTTGACGTCCGTGTAGCGATACGCGGCTGTTAACTCCAACAAGCGAATGGGTTCCGCATTCAGCTCCACCTGGAAGTTGTTGGCATAGGAGTCGCCATCGAGGTTATAGAAGATGGCGGACCGGTGATCCGTATCCACGTCCACCACCAGCTGACTGACAAAGTCCGTGCGATAAAACTCACCAACCAGCGACGCTTCATTCCCAAGCAGGCGAAAACGCTGGGTGATGCTTCCGCCATAGTTCCACGCCTCTTCTGCTTCGATCTCCTCAGCCACAATGATTTGGCGGTTGCTTACGAGCAAACCGGTGTTTTCTGCGATCAGGTTGGGCACACGGTAACCTTTCCCCGCTGATGCACGGATCGTGGTATTTTCGTGCAGGTTAAAATGCAGGTGGGTACGCGGGGTAAGCATGGTGCCGTAAAGATTGTGGTAATCGGCACGGAAGGCTGCTACCGCAGTGAAGCGTTCGTGGGTGTGATAGGTATACTCAAAGAACGCACCCGGCACGATTTCCTGCCTGTCGAAAATGGAATCATTCAGGCTTTCTTCATAGTCATCAAACAAGAAACTTACCCCGGTAACAAATTCGTGGTCGGGATGGCCAAGGGTATTGCCGAACAGGACATTGGCATAGAAGGTATTTTGCTCTCCATCGTAGGTATCCGTACCATAATGGGCATCATGGTTGTGATGGGTATAGTTGAGTTGCGTCCCCAGGCTGGCATCGGGCATGTCGTCAAAATAGAAGCCTGTACGGGCAAATGCCTGGAATCGGCTGGTATTGGTACCATAACCGTAATAGTCAGGCGAGCCAAATTGCGCACCATTGTTGAAAAAGGCCTTCTGTCCGCCCTGCCGCTCTTCCTGCATGAGGTTGAAGCCGAACTGCGAATCCATTACCCCAGGCCGGTCATAGCGGTACCTGTTGAGTACGTTGTATTTTTTCACGAGCGGATGATCCAGGAAGGTGTTGTGGTTGTGGTCGATCTTGTTATCGAAATATTCGCCGTGGGCCATCACCATGGTCGACCAGTTGGGGTTCAGGTCAAACGCGGCATTGACTGAGCTTTCAAACTGTCCGTGATCCGCGGCAAAAGCATTGAAATAGAAACGCTCATCGCCCTCAGGTTTTTTCAAGTCCACATTGATTTGCCCGGTGACCGACTCATAGCCGTTTACCACGCTTGCAGCTCCTTTCGACACGCTGATGGATTCCATCCAGGGCCCAGGAATGTAGGTCAGGCCAAACGGCTCACCCAATCCGCGGATACCTGGCATGTTTTCCAGCATCAGCTGGCTGTAAGTGCCAGCCAGTCCGAGCATCTGGATCTGCTGCGCCCCTGAAACCGCATCGCTGTATGATACGTCTACAGACACGTTGGTTTCAAAAGCCTCGGCCAGGTTGCAGCACGCTGCCCGTTGCATCTCGCTGTCCGTGATTACGTTGGTCAGCACGGGATCCAGGCTGGACACATGTGCGCCTGGACGGCGACCGGTAACCTCTACCTCCTCAAGCTCTGCACTTGCTTCCAGTACGGCGGAAATGGTTTCTCCTGCGTTTTCTACCAGCAAGGTGTCGCTCTTATAGCCAATGTAGCTAAACACAAGTTTATGCGGCAGTTCTACAGTAACGGGAATTTCAAAACTGCCTTCTTCATCGGTGGCCACGCCACTGGATGTACCCATCCACACCACGTGGGCACCTACCAGCGGATACATGTGATGATGGTCGTGGTGCTGCTCCAGTTCATACACTTTGCCCTGCACGTGCTGCTGGTCTGCATATGCGGGATTGAAGCAAGTCAGCAAAACAAGCATCGTCAGCAAAACAGGGATAACTATTGATTTCATAACAATTACATTTTTTTGAATGGATAGATCTTGGGATATCGGGATGGAACCCAATCCGCTGCGTGACCACGCATGCCGATGGGCTGCCATAAGCAGCGCATCAGGATACGCACAGCACATCCAGCGGAATGCTCAAAAAAAAGAGGTTATGAAATCTTCAGGTGGTGGGCGTATATGACGAAATCACGACCGGTTAGCCTCGGTGGGGGTCGTTCATCAACAACCGGGACGGTCATCGTCTGAGCTTCATCAGCTATGAAACTTGCGTGATTCAGGAGCCTGGGCAGCAAGGTAAGCAAAACAGGCTCCAGGCGCTGCTCGTGCTTGTCTGGCGTTACTTCAAACTCAGCCCGCAGGTAATGCACCTCCGACTGGCAGCAATCTCCACAACCATGGTCGCCGTGAGCACCATGGCTGTCGCAACAGGAGGCACCTTCGGAATCGCCAGGTGGGATCTCACAGCTGATGGCCTCCGCGTCGTTGAAAGGGATCGCACAGGCACCTTCCCCGGCATGATCCCGGTGCATGGCATCCGGGTCCTTCGGGTGCAGTCCCAGCAGGGCCACGTCGGTGGTGTCACACGCCATGCAATGATGGATCAGCAGGCGCATGCCCGTGAATGACACCAGGAACATGGATGCCAGCAGGTAGCTAATGATATGTTTGCCAACGGTCTTCATCCTTATGCCTCATACAAGCGAACTGGTCGAGAATGTGGGCTCTGTTTTACCCAGTTAAGCGTGTCAAAGTTACGCATTTTTAAAAAAACGGTACCACAATGGCTAATCGACACGAAAAATTGCTGGCAGCAAAGCCACCGGCAAGAGGCGCAAACCAATAGGGTATCCGGCTACGCTTGTTACTCCTCATCGTAGCGGCGATTGTTTTCGAGCATTTCAGGATCCCTCGGGTAAATACAGCAATGATGGAGGTTTTCATAGGTTTCATCATCGGCCAGGAAATTTTCCGTATCGTGGCCCACCTCTGCAATCGCACGTTCGATCTCTTCCTGATCGGTTCTGTTGGGACGATACCTTACGGCAATTTTTTGCGCTTCCTCATTCCATTCGGCGCTGCGCACACCACGAACGCTGTAAGCTGCTCTTTCAATGCGGTCTTTGCACATGCCGCAGTTTCCCAACACGGTAAATTCAGCCTCGCCGGGTGTATTGCCTTCTTCTCCTGCAAGTAAATCGATGGGCATCAACAGGAAGCCCATCAAAAAGATGCTCATCATTTGCACAACGAATCCAGTTTTCATCATCCAGGTTTTTTTGGGTTTCACACGATGTACACAATGCTATCAGGATAAAAACATCGTGATATTTACGTATGTTTAATTATGGCTTTATTTCAATCAGAAAACAAGGTCAGCTGGAAAATGTTCAACGGATGACGCGTCTTTCGGATCCGCGGGTCAGCTATGGTGGATCAGGGAGGAGTCAGTTCAGTGAGCTGGCAGGTGGGCGCAATGGCTGGTTGCGCGCAAGGCAGGATAACAAGGCCCGGGGCATAAGCGCGGCATCAGTCATCCTGGCGCGAGGAAGCGTCCATGCTAAGTTCCATGAAGGTATATTGGTCATCCGGCAGGATGCCATAGGTAACCAACGACTTGATGGTGTGCTCTCCGGCAGAGAAGATCCGGTCGTCATAAAAGGCACGAACTTCTTCCCTGCTTTGCTCATCCGGTGCATTTTCCAGGCGCTGCTGCCGAACCAGGGGCCAGTTGTGGTTCACTTCAAACCCGGTACCGGGCATGAACATGGTGGACATGACGTGTCCTTCCTGGACATCAATGGTAACGGTAAAAAGCAGGTCAAGGTAATCGCTCCCATAGAGGTTATCCACGCGCTGATCATCAAATTCCACCGAAACAAGCTCCACCACACCAGCGTACTTTTCGCGCTCAAAATGGTTTTTAATCCTTTCTTTGGCGTGTTCAACAGGCAGGCCACTTTCTGGCTGACAGGATCCGGCAACCAGGAGGAGTCCAGCAAGGACGGCGATCGGAACAAAACGTTGTGTTTGCATAACTTTCCAAATGAATCAGGTGACACAAACCGGTATATTGTGCTGCAAAAATAGGCATAAATTGATGTCCCATGTACACTTCCAAACCTGGACGATCAAAAAAACCCTGCCTATCTTTCGATAAGCAGGGTTTACCTGGTAGCGGGGGCAAGATTCGAACTTGCGACCTTCGGGTTATGAGCCCGACGAGCTACCTCTGCTCCACCCCGCAGTGTCATTTCGGGTGCAAAAGTAGGAAAACTGTTTCAGATAACCAAATGTTTCGTGGGTTTTTTCTGAAAAAGCCTAACTTTGTGCCAGGAAATACTGCCTTCCCGAAAAGTGGCAGGCTACAACAACGTCCTGAATCAATCTTCATAAACCGCACGCGCATGCACAAAGCTGGTTTCGTAAACATCATCGGAAATCCCAATGTCGGGAAATCGACCCTGATGAACACGCTTCTCGGGGAGCGCTTATCGATCATTACCCCCAAGGCGCAAACCACCCGCCACAGAATCCTGGGGATTGCCAATGGCATAGATTACCAGATTGTCTTTTCTGACACGCCGGGCATCCTCAAGCCCAACTACAAACTGCAGGAGCACATGATGCATTTTGTGCACAGTGCTTTAGAAGATGCTGATTTATATATTGTACTGACAGAGGTCAACGATGATTTTTCTCACGAGGACATCCTGCGTAAGATCGACCGCACCGATGCACCGGTATTGTTGCTGATCAACAAGGCCGATCTGGCCAGTGAGCAGGAAATTAACACGGTGCGCGAACGATGGGAAAAAGCCTGGCCCAACTGGCACGTACTCCCGGTTTCTGCGCTTTACGGATACCACATCGACCTGGTCCTGAACAAGATCCTGGAACTTTTGCCCGAGTCCCCGCCCTTTTATCCGAAAGACGAGCTCACCGACAAACCCACCAGGTTCTTTGTGGCCGAGACCATCCGGGAAAAGGTGTTGATGAACTACAAGCAGGAAATCCCTTATTCTGTCGAAGTAGCGGTAGACACCTTCAAGGAGGAGGACCAGCTGATCAGGATCAGGGCCGTGATCCACGTGGCGCGCGACAGCCAGAAAGGCATCATCATTGGGCACAAGGGTCAGGCACTCAAAAGGGTGGGCACTGAAGCCCGCAAGAGCCTGGAAACCTTCCTGGGAAAAAAGGTCTTCCTTGAACTGCACGTAAAGGTAAGCCGCAACTGGCGGGAGGACGAAACCCAGTTGCGGCGATTTGGGTACAAATAACCGGCCATCAACAAGGAAATCATTAAACAAGCTAAGCATGAGCAATATCGTAGCATTGGTCGGACGGCCGAACGTCGGCAAATCCACCTTATTTAACCGGCTCACCAAGCGGCGCATGGCCATTGTGGATCCCACTGCGGGTGTGACCCGCGACCGGCATTACGGAAAGTCAGACTGGAATGGCGTGGAGTTTTCCGTCATCGACACCGGGGGTTATGTGGCCGGCTCAGAAGACGTATTTGAACAGCAGATCCGTGACCAGGTGGAGATTGCCCTGGAAGAAGCCCATGTGGTCCTCTTCCTTGTCGACACCATCGAAGGGGTCAGTCCCCTCGACCGCGAGGTAACAGACTTGCTCCGGCAGAGTGGCAAACCCTACTTCCTGGTGGCCAACAAAGCCGACAACAGCAAACTGGTGACCGAAAGCACGGCTTTTTATGAGCTCGGCGTAGAGGCGGTGTACCCGGTATCCAGCATCAATGGCAGCGGTACCGGCGAACTGCTGGATGCCCTGGTAAAAACACTCAACAAAAACCAGGTTGAGCAAACAGACTCCGAAATTCCGCGATTCGCGTTTGTGGGAAGGCCCAACGTGGGCAAGTCATCCATCATCAACACCTTGCTGGGTACCGAAAGAAACATCGTAACCGACATTCCCGGCACCACGCGCGATACCATCCATACCCGCTACAACCGGTATGGGTTCGACTTTTACCTGGTCGACACGGCTGGCCTGAGAAAAAAGGGGAAGGTCCGGGAAAACATCGAGTTTTATTCCGTGATGCGCTCGGTAAGGGCCATTGAGCTGGCTGATGTATGTCTGCTCATGGTGGATGCGACCATGCCATTTGAGTCGCAGGACCTGAATATTTTCACCCTGTCGGCCCGGAACAATAAAGGCATTGTGATCCTCGTCAACAAATGGGACCTGATCGTCAACAAAGACACCCACGCGGCAAGACGCTACGAGGAGCACATCCGTGAAAAAATTGCGCCCCTGACAGATGTCCCCATCATTTTTACCAGTGTGCTGACCAAGCAAAGGGTATTCAAGGCCATGGAGGTGGCCGTGGAGGTCTTCCATAACCGCCAGCAGAAAATTTCCACCAGCAAGCTCAACCAGGTGCTGCTTCCCATCATTGAAAACCAACCTCCCCCCTCCACCAAGGGAAAGTACATCAAAATCAAATATGTGACCCAGCTGCCGACACACTATCCCTCGTTTGCCTTTTTCTGCAACCTGCCTCAATACATCAAGGAACCCTATGAGCGCTTCCTGGAAAACCAAATCCGCACCCAGTTCAACTTTACCGGGGTGCCCATGAAGCTCTACTTCCGCAAAAAATAAACAATGAACACCTTGCCCTTTAAAACACCAATGCGCCGCTTCTTAAAGTCGCCATCACACAAACCCATTTAACCCTATACCCCCATAACCTTAACCTCAATCTTAATCTCAATCTTAATCTTAACCTTAACCTTAACCTTAATTTTCCCATGTCCAACACGCCGCGCATCGACAAATACTTATGGGCAGTAAGGCTTTTTAAGACACGCAGCCAGGCCACGGAAGCCTGCCGGTCCGGAAAAGTAAAGGTTGATGACCAGGTCGTAAAACCTTCCCGGGAGATCCATGCCGGCATGGTGGTCACGATCCAGGGCGGGCCCATCCTGCGCACCATCCGGATTAAGGAACTGCTTGAAAAAAGGGTGGGTGCCAAACTGGTCAGCGAGTATATGGAAGACCTGACCCCGGAGGAGGAATACCAGAAGCTGGAAATCGCCAAAAGCCAGGCAGGCCTGCGCCCCCACGGAAAAGGCCGTCCGACCAAGAAAGAACGGCGCGAGATTGATCGGTGGTTTGGATGGGATTAGTGGGATGATTCAGTCTGTTTCGCAGGTTTTCCTATATTTGCAGACGCTCCAGTTATTTTAGCAAACAGCACAATTCATCTCAAACTAGAAAGTATATGCAAGACCTGAAAAAGTACATTGAAGACAACAAGGATCGCTTCCTTGAGGAATTATTTGAACTGATTCGCATTCCTTCCATCAGCTCGAAGGAAACGCACAAAGACGATATGTATAAGGCCGCTGAGTGGGTGAAGGGAAACCTGCTGAAGAAGGGTGCAGACAAGGCCGAGGTGTGCGACACGGAAGGCCACCCCGTGGTGTACGGCGAGAAGACCATCAACCCGGATCTGCCTACCGTGATCATCTATGGCCACTACGACGTGCAGCCGGTAGAACCGCTGGAACTGTGGAAAAGCGAGCCATTTCAGCCCGAGATCCGCGACGGCAAGATCTTTGCAAGAGGAGCCGATGATGACAAAGGACAGATGTTCATGCACTTTGCCGCCTTTGAATCCCTGGTCAATACCGACCAGCTCCCCTGCAATGTCAAGTTCATGATTGAAGGGGAAGAAGAGATTGGCAGTCCGAGTCTTGGCAAGTTCCTGGAAGACAACCGCGAAAAGCTTGCCGGGGATGTGATCCTGGTATCCGATACGGCAATGCTTGGCCCGGATACGCCATCCATTACCACCGGCCTCAGGGGATTGTCCTTCTGCGAAGTGCACGTGACCGGACCGAACCGCGACCTGCACTCCGGCCTCTATGGTGGCGCCGTAGCCAACCCCATCAACATCCTCTGCGACATGATCAGCAGCCTGGTGGATGAGGACGGCCGCATTACCGTAAAAGGCTTTTATGATGACGTGGAAGAACTGAGCGACGAAGAACGCAAGGAAATGGCCAGGGCACCTTTCGACGAGGAAGGTTACAAGAAGTCCATCGGCGTCAAAGAACTCAAAGGCGAGAAAGGCTATTCCGCACTTGAACGCACCGGCATCCGGCCTTCATTGGATGTAAACGGCATCTGGGGTGGCTATACTGAAAAAGGAGCCAAGACCGTCCTGCCTTCCGAAGCCCACGCCAAGATCTCCATGCGCCTCGTACCGCATCAGAACTCAGAAAAGATCACGCAACTCTTTAAGGACCATTTCCTGTCCATCGCGCCAGACTGCGTGAAGGTGGATGTGGAGTTTCTCCATGGCGGCGAAGGCTATGTAAGTCCGACCGACACACCGGAATACCAGGCGGCCAGCAAAGCCTACGAGGAGAGCTATGGCATCAAGCCCGTCCCTTATCGCAGCGGAGGCAGCATCCCCATTATTTCCATGTTTGAGCAGATCCTCGGCATCAAATCCATCCTGATGGGATTTGGCCTGGAAACCGATGCGATCCACTCCCCCAATGAAAACTATCCATTGTCCCAGTTTTATAAGGGCATGGAAACCATCCCGCACTTCTACAAATTCTTTGCAGAAATGAAGAAATAAAGCTTGTCGCTGAGCCATTCAGCATCAATCCCGGGCAGCAGAAGCCCATTTTTGCTGTCCGGGATTCTTTTTTTTTCACGCAATGATGCACGCAAGCCACTACTTACCAAATTATTACAATCTCTGAAATATGATTGCAGGCAGGATAATGATCCTGCAAGGTTCCATTTTGTGATGGATCATTATGGGCCAATTGAGAAAAAAGCCCTAATTTCGTGCCCCTAAGCTTAAACGTACGTATAAAACAAGAATATTCCCCCATGGAGGTAACCAGGATATTTGATTTGTTGGACCGTTATGCCGGGATGTGTCCGGACAAGCAAGACGCCTTGGCAGGCAAGGAAAACGGCAAATGGAAAAAGTATTCCACCCAGGAATGGCTGGATAACAGCCGCTATGTCAGTTACGGGTTGCTGAAGCTCGGAGTCGGCAGGGGAGACAAGATCGCCTCCATTACCTTTAACCGGCCGGAATGGAACTTCCTGGACATGGGTGTGCAGCAGATTGGCGCCATCCATATCCCGATCTATCCAACCATCAGCGACAAGGATTATGCTTACATCCTGGAGCATGCGGAAGTCAAATACGTATTTGTTGCCGGTGAAGAGATGTACCGCCGCATCCGGGAAATCGTGGCCGGGATCCCAGGGGTTCAGGCCATCTACACCTTCCAGGACCTTTTCGGGGAAAAGCACCTGCAGGAGCTGATGGAGCTCGGAAAGGCCAATCCCGAGCCGGGCAAGCTGCAAACGCTCAAGGATGGCATCCACACGGATGACATGGCAACCATCATCTACACCTCCGGAACCACCGGAACGCCCAAAGGGGTCATGCTGACCCACGCAAACATCATCAGCAACTTCAAAGCGGTTTCCTATATTCCTCCTTATGGTCCCGAACACCGGGCGATGAGCTTCCTGCCGATTTGCCACATCTACGAAAGGATGATGAATTACACCTTTATCTACAAGGGGCTCTCGATGTACTACCTGGCCAACATGGGCGCGATCGCCGAGAGCCTCCGCGAGGTACATCCGCACGTGTTCACGACCGTTCCGCGTCTGCTTGAAAAGGTGTATGACAAGATCCTGATGAAAGGCAGGGACCTCACGGGCATCAAAAAGATGATCTTCTTCTGGGCCAACAAGGTGGGGCTAAACTACGAGATCGGGAAAGAAAAAAGGAGTCCATGGTATGCAATGAAGTTGACCATTGCACGCAAGCTGGTCTTTAGCAAGTGGAAGGCCGCCCTGGGCAAAAACCTGGACATTGTGGTGTCGGGAGGCGCTGCCCTCCAGCCCCGCCTCGGACGCATCTTCTGGGCGGTGGGCATACGCGTCATTGAGGGATACGGACTCACCGAAACATCACCTGTGATTGCGGTGAGCGACTTCAGTCCGAATGGAATCAAGTTTGGCACCGTCGGACCCGTGCTGCGCGGGGTGCAGGTAAAAATCGCCGAAGACGGGGAGATCCTGGTGAAGGGACCCAATGTGATGATGGGGTACTATAAGGCACCGGAGCTCACCAGGGAGGTCATCGACGATGAGGGCTGGTTCCATACCGGCGACGTGGGCGTGATTGAGCCTGAAGGCCAGTTGCGCATCACCGACCGGAAAAAAGTCATTTTCAAAACTTCTTTTGGGAAGTACATTCATCCCCAGGTATTGGAAAACGCCTTCAAAGAATCGCCATTCATTGATCAGATCATGGTGATCGGCGAAAATCAGCCCACACCGGCAGCCATCGTGGT
>PUPG01000008.1 GCA_003553005.1 Bacteroidales bacterium | reverse complement strand
TTTTTCATCAAATCTAGAGCCGAATTGGGGACTGGAGCCGTAGCCCGCATTGGAATGAGACGGACCGGTGTTACTCATTTAAGTATGAGAATAGCCGCCGGTGAAGATGAAGATTTACTGCCAGATGCGGGCGATATCTTTGATGGCCCACCGCGTAGGGGTATCACGGCCGACTCTCAATACTATGGCAACCGGCTTGAAGAAATATTAAAAGAAATATTGGATGTGTCTTGGTCACCAAATAGAGAGCCATACCCAGGCAGTAGCCCAGGGGAGGCACCCGCCCGTAGGACCGGTAATTTGAGAGATAGTATAAAGGTTACGAGTTATCAAATTGGGGAGGAGTTTGAATTTTCGGTGAGAGCCGCCGATTATGCGGGTTTTCTGGAAGAGGGCACGCGTAAAATGAGCCCCCGACAATTTATGATGAAGGGACTCCACCAGTTGTTTATAGAAGAAGGGCCTATTGAAGTAGCACGGTATGAAATCAAACCTATAAATAGAAGATCGATTAGGATAATTTAAATGGTTCCACAACGACATATAGCCGAGTTAATTGTTAATAGAGCGGGCCAAGGAATTGACGTCTATTACGCCCGAGCCCCGCGTAACAGCACAATGCCGTATGCGGTGTTTTTTATAGATAATGATATACAAAGCCAAGGATTTATAGCCCAAGGCCAGCGGCTCCGCCAGATGGAGGTAAGATGGGTGATAATAGGTCAAGAGACGATCAAGCCAGCCGATCTTCACGATACCGCCGATAATTTGGCCGATTTTTGGCACGACCGACAATTGGAATCAGCCCATATCAAAGAATTGACAGTATTAATTACCGAACACCCGACAACGCCGAATTTAGTAAATCTAGACCAACTAGTTTACGTCACAGGATTTTCGGGAATTGTAAGAGCAACCACAGCCACAGCGTAAGGAATTAAATTATGCATATCATTGGCATACACGGTGACGCCAATCCGTTTGGGCCCGGCTCCGATAATTGGACGATTTTCGACATACAAACTTGGAGACTTGCGGTCCAAGCTATTAACGTCGAATTGTCATCAACAGCGTCTAGTCACGTCTCATCTAAAACCGGCAGGCTTATGTACACGTTTGTCGTAACCGGGTATCTAGATGGAGAGGCCGGTGATCCACACGCCCCTATACCAGAGGATATAGCCAAACCAGATTCCGATGTTGATTTGACTAAAACGGAAATTACTGTTGTTTTAGAATCAGGTAATAGAAAATTTGTTTTCGACGCGATTGTCGATGGTATGGAGATCGGCAATAACGAAGATGGTGGTAACGCCAACCCAGTTATGTTGCAGGGCCATAGCGTTGGCCATATGCGGTTTACTGAATAAGGAATAAGTAATGCCGTTACGATTAGGTTCATTATTAAGAGCTGGTCAAGGAATAGCCCGAGCCGCTGGTGGCCAAACCGGTATGGGCGCATCTTTGCTGGCGGGCGGCGGTATGTTGTTGGGTCCCGGCTTAGTTGGGGGGCTTACCGGTGCGACAGAGCGGCGCACCACATACGAGCAAAGCATGCAGGCCTCGCTGATGAACAATCAATCTAGGCAAGCCATCAAAGCCCGTCACGAAGATTATGGTAGAACTCAAGGTGCTCGCTCTGTTTTGACCGCCGAAGGTTTAGAATCAATAGGTGGACTTTTGGGCTTGGGCATTTTAGAGGATATCACAGGTAGAGCAGCGGGTCCCGCCTCCGCCCGTAGGGCTCGCCAGCAAGCGGGTATACACGAGCATCAAGCCCGGGCGATGCAATTAGAGATGATGAATGCACACGGTGGAGCCGCATTTGGGGGGACCATGGGAGCCGGAGCCGGAGTTATGTCAAAAGATGATATGAGAGCGATTGTAGCCCATCACGAGATGCAAATTGAAATCGAAAAAGATGAAGCCGAGAGATATCACCGTAGAACGGAGAAAATATTTTAATGGCAAACTTTAATTTCGACCAAGTGAATATAGAGCGGAGCGATGTAGGCGATGGAGCTTTTGTGCAACAGGCCGGTGGGCCCCGCATATACACCCAGCGTTTTCAATTAAGTGGGATACCAAATTGGGCTTTTACCGGTGAGGGAACGCAACCAGAACCATATCAATTCTGGCAGCTCCCGGCAAACCAGATGCTTTTGCGGATGATTGACCAAGCTCAACACGGCGACTTGCTCCCCCGTTTGGGCACACCTATGGCCCGCCGCAGCACAAATGCATTTGTTGAAGGTAAAATAGCGGATAACGGTAATGCTTTAGATTTTAGCGATTTGGACGACGAAGATATACCGCCGGTTAAGACTTGGGTGGGTTATGAAGTAATATTAAAAGAAAAAGATGGGATGCAATTACAGAAAGCGACAATTTTTTCAGCAACAGATACCAAAATTACTTTTCATAACTCGCTTACATCTTTCGGCGCCCCCATAGACCAAAATGGAAATGGAAATGGAAATGGAAACGGCGTGCTTTGGATTATATACCCACCGTTTGCCTTAGACTATAGTTTATGGTTTTGTGTTGAGAGGCTTGTACAATCAGCCGATGGCGTAGTTTTAGTAGATTGCAAATTTAAGAACCCCGAGGCGATGGCCCCGCCGAGTTGGGCATTTGATAGTTTTAACTCAAGAGTGCATTGGGACACTGACAATAGATTAATGGCCCCAAATAACGTATGGCCAGAAGCCAATCAAGGCGGAGAGCCAGCAAAATACGAATTGGTAACTATCAGAACGCCGTTTCAAACTATACCGTTTACGATGATATATCCCGACCCAAGCACCGCGACCAGAGAAGTTGAGAAAATAGTAGGTCACGTAAATGCCGATTATTGTTTTGGTCATAGGCAAGGTACACTGCTGGCGGCTCCACCCACCGCTCACTATATTGG
>PUPG01000240.1 GCA_003553005.1 Bacteroidales bacterium | reverse complement strand
CGCGTTTTAAAAAGTTCCGCTTCGGGTGGTGTGCATCTGACAAAAAATGGTTTAACTTTGTGGACATTAGACAGGAACGCCTATTTTCCGGATATTGATGAAAATGACCATGCTTTTTGGCCTGCTGCTGACCTTGCTGTCCCTTCAGCCTGCAGCGCCAGCCGAGACACGCTATCTGACCCTGGAAGATGTGGTGGCCATCGCCCGGGAGCAGTCGCCGGATGCCATGATGGCCAGGCACCGCTACCGGGGCAGCTACTGGCGCCATCGCACCTACCGGGCAAGCTATCTGCCGCATTTGCGGCTGGAGGCCACGATCCCTAACCTGAACCGCAGCATCTCGCCCGTCACCCTGCCTGATGGCAGCGACATGTTCATCCGCCGAAGCCTGGCCACCTCTTCGGCCAGCCTGTCGGTGAACCAGACCATCGGAATGACCGGCGGTGAGCTTTTTGTGCGGTCCGGACTGGAACGCATCGACCTGATCCGTGATGACGAGACCGAGGTGTCCTACCTGAGCACGCCGGTGAATATCGGGTATCGGCAACCGATCTTCTCTTATAACCCGCATAAATGGGAACGGCAGATCGAGCCCCTTCGCTACGAGGAGGCCAGGCGCGAATTCAAGGAAAACATGGAGGACATCGCAATCAGGGCAACCAATATGTTCTTTGACCTGCTGCTGGCGCAAATCAATAAGGAGATCAACGAGCACACGCTGGAAAGCAACGACACCCTTTACCATATCGCCAAAGGGCGTTATGAACTGGGCAGGATCGCGGAGAACGAGCTCCTGCAAATGGAACTCAATGTGCTGAATGCTGAGGCCAACCTCGAACAGTCCATTATCGACTACGAGGGGGCGCTGTTTCGCTTTCGGTCTTTCCTGGGCTTTGATGACGTCCGGGAGATCGCCCTGATTGAACCGGATGAGCCGCACGAGCTCACCATCGATGTCACGGCCGCCCTGGCGGAAGCCAAGAAAAACCGCGCAGACATCCTCACGCAGGAACGCCGTGTGCTGGAGGCAGAAAGCGAGGTGGACCAGGCACGGGCCGACAGCCGGGTGAATGCCAACCTCTTTGCAGTGTATGGCTTAACCCAGAGTGCTGAGGAGTTTGGCGATGCTTACCGCAACCCGATGGATCAGCAACAGCTTACCCTTGGTGTGCAGATTCCCATCCTCGACTGGGGGGTGGCCCGGGGACGTGTGCGCATGGCAGAATCCAACCGCGAACTCATCAACACCACGGTCAACCAGGCGATTGTCGACTTTGAACAAGAGGTGTTTCTACGCGTCATGGAGTTCAATATGCAGGGAAACCAGCTGGAGGTGGCCAGAAGGGCGGATGAGATTGCCGACAAACGCTATGAGGTGACCCGCCAGCGCTTCCTGATCGGCCGCATCGACATCATTGAACTGAATATCGCCCTCGAGGAACGGGAGCGTGCCAAACAACGTTATCTGTCGGCGCTCAGGAGCTACTGGCGCGGCTATTATGAGATGCGCCGCCTGACGCTATACGATTTTGTGGAAGATCGACCGATCTCCATTGATTTTGACCGCATATAATCCCGGCTGGTTATTGGCTATTGGCAAGAAAGCCAAAGGCTAAAAGCCAGAAGCCAACAGCCAACAACAGTCCACTTGAAAACACAAATATCAGATAACCAATTAATTGAAAGAACACAAACAGATGAAGGTCCTGGTGATCCGGTTCAGCTCCATTGGCGACATGGTGCTGACCACGCCTGTCTTGCGCTGCCTGAAAAAGCTTGATGGGAAAGCTGTGGAGTTGCATTACGTGACCAAAAAGGCTTTCGCAGATGTGCTGGCGCATAACCCTTATGTGGATAAACTGCACCTGCTCGACGGGAGCTTGTGGCAGCTGAGCCGGCAGTTGCGGCGCGAAAACTTCGACTTCATCGTCGATTTGCATCACAACCTGCGCAGTGGCCTGGTGAAAATGCGGCTGCGCAAACCTGCAGGCAGCTTCAGGAAATTGAATCCGGAAAAATGGATGCTTACCAAGCTAAAGATCAATAAATTGCCGGAAAAGCACATCGTGGATCGCTATTTTGACGCAGCCGCCGCGCTGGGTGTGGAAAATGACCACGAGGGATTGGATTTTTTCGTGGGTGACGACATCGGCCAGATGCCGGAGGTGATTCCCCCGGAATGCACAAAATATGTCGCTTTTGCGATTGGCGGCAAGCATGCAACCAAACGCCTGCCAAATGAGAAGATCGTATCTGTCTGCAACCGGATTCGTCTCCCGGTAATCTTGCTGGGTGGACGGTATGATCGCGCCAATGGCGATCAGATTGCCGGGGAATGTGATGCCGGGAAGGTGTATAATGCCTGTGGACAGCTCAATATCAGGGAGTCCGCCTGTGTCGTTAAGCATGCCCGCGCCGTGATCAGCCACGACACCGGGTTGATGCACATCGCAGCCGCATTTAACAAACACCTGGTCTCGATCTGGGGCAATACGGTGCCGGAATTTGGGATGGTTCCCTATATGCCGCAACATCCTGAACGTTCCGTCATCATCGAAGTCAAGGACCTGCCTTGCCGGCCCTGCTCAAAGATCGGCTACAGCAAATGCCCCAAAAAGCATTTCGATTGCATGATGAAGATCAACGAGGAAGAGATCATTACAGCATTGGATGATATGCTGTAAGAAGAGCTGCCTTGACGCAACGCCCTGGAATTAACTCCCAAAGCAAACGCCAAATCAATACACGCCAGTCAGGAAAGGATTTCCGGTTTTCTCCTGCTCAACGGTCGTTGCCGGTCCATGGCCGGGATATACGGTCGTTTGCGGGGGCAGCGTCATCAGTTTCTGCAGGATGGATTTGATGAGCAGGTCGTGGTCGCCGGTAGGAAGGTCGGTGCGGCCTACACCGCCCTG
>PUPG01000009.1 GCA_003553005.1 Bacteroidales bacterium | reverse complement strand
CCGGGAACAGGAAATCCGCGGCCTCCTTGGCCAAAAGCTAAAACGCGGAAAGGTCGAACTCATCATCAGCATCAACAGCCAGGATGAGACCAGCAATTACGCCCTGAACAAGGGGCTGATGAAGAAATATTACCACGAGTTGACGGATTTTGCCAGGGAGCAGGGGACAACCGTTTCCGGCGACCTGATCCCGGCCATCCTCAGGCTGCCGGATATTGTGCAACAGGATGAACAGACCCTGGAAGAAGAGGAATGGCAAGCGGTATCAGCTGCCATCCGGGAGGCCATCGAAGATTGCGACAATTTCCGGAAGGAAGAAGGCCGGCACCTGGAAGACGACCTGAAGCTGCATCTGCAAAACATCTCCGCGCACCTCGCAGAAATCCCTGAGCTGGATGCTTCCCGCAAGGAAAACATCAAACAAAAAATGCGGAATGCCCTGGAAAAAGCCCGGGAAATTGCCGAACCCGATCCAAACCGTTTCGAACAGGAGCTATTGTACTACCTGGAAAAACTGGACATCAACGAAGAGCTGGTTCGCCTGGAAAAACACCTCAGCTATTTCAGCGAAACCCTGGAGGAACCGGAATCTTCAGGAAAAAAACTGGGATTCATCGCCCAGGAAATCGGCCGGGAAATCAATACCATCGGCAGCAAGGCCAACGATGCACCCATACAGAAGATCGTGGTGCAGATGAAAGATGAACTGGAAAAGATCAAGGAACAAATCATGAATGTGTTGTGATGATGAAGGCAGGCAAATTGCTCATTTTTTCAGCCCCCTCCGGCGCAGGGAAAACCACCATCGTCAAAGGCGTACTCTCCCGTGTGCCCGACCTGGCATTTTCGGTTTCTGCCTGCAGCAGGCCAAAACGTCCTGGCGAACAGGATGGCGTGGATTATTATTTCCTCACACCGGATGACTTTCGCCGGAAGATTGCAGACAACGCCTTCCTGGAGTGGGAAGAGGTCTATCCCGGCAGTTTTTACGGCACTTTACGCAGCGAGGTGGAAAGGATCCGGCAGCAGGGCAAGCACGTGGTTTTTGATGTGGATGTGGCCGGTGGACTGAACATCAAAAAACAATATCCGGCACAATCCCTGGCCATATTCATCCGCCCCCCATCCCTCGATGTGCTGCGCGATCGCCTCACAAACAGGGGCACCGAAACGGAAGAAAGCCTCCGGAAACGCCTGGGAAAAGCAGAAGAAGAACTCTCTTACGCCAACCAGTTCGATCATATCCTGGTCAACGACGTACTCGAAAAAGCCATCGACGAAGCCTGTGAACTGGTGAAAAAGTTTGTTTAATGTGCTAATGTGGCAATGTGCTAATGTGGCAATGTGCTAATGTGGCAATGTGTTAATGTGGCAATGTGCTAATGTGGCAATGTGCTAATGTGGCAATGTGCTAATGTGGCAATGTGCTAATGTGTCTCGTCCTGAAATAGGTTTACACTTTTTGTAAACTAAAAATCAGGACGGGTCAGTGCCCAACAGACCCTTCCATTAGCACATTACCACATTAGCAAATTAACACATTACCTTCTTCTTTGAAAGCTACCCCGTTCCCGGATGCGTTCCAGCACCTTGCCGGGTAAAAGATATCGCGGGTTTTTTCCTTCGCGGATGGCCTGGCGGATGTTGCTGGAAGAGATCTCCAGCATGGGAGCAGGTTTCAGACGAATGCGGGGATGATCGAGAAAGTCCGAAGATGCCACATCCCGCGAGCGCGGGTATACGTATATGGGTAGCAGTTCCGGCAGTCGCTCATGATCTTTCCACTGATCAAACACATCCAGGTTGTCAGATCCGATCAGCAGCACAAATTGCCGTTCGGGATACTTCTCCAGCAATAGCTCGATCGTATGCACGGTGTAGGAGGGCTTTGGCATCTGCAACTCGACGTCAGACACCCGGAAGTCCGGATTGTCTTCGACGGCGAGGGCAAGCAGGTTCAGCCGCTCCTCGTCCGGGAGCAGATCAGCTGAGGATTTCAGCGGGTTCTGGGGAGACAGGACAAACCATACCTCGTCAATGTCCGTGTTGGCCACAAAGTAATCGGCAATGATCAGGTGACCGATGTGCACCGGGTTAAAAGAACCAAAAAACAGTCCTGTGGTTGTCATGCTGCCAGGTTAAACGCCGAAAGCCTGTTTAAACTCCTCTACACAATCCAGTTTTTCCCAGGCAAAATATTCGACTTCCTTAAAATACTTCTTTTTGCCATTGACCTCTTTTTCGTAAGTGTCTTCACCTTCATAAAACACTTCCACCTCTTCCTTGTAGTTTGTTCGTCCAAAATGGCCATAGGTGGTGGTTTTCTGGTAAATGGGATTCTGCAGGCCAAACTTTCTGATGATCTCATAGGGTCGCAGCTGGCAAATTTCGCGGATCTTTGCAGCGATCGCACCATCGGTCATCGGCACTTTGGCCGTGCCATAGGTGTTTACATAGATCCCAACCGGTTCAGCCACGCCGATGGCATAGGCGAGCTGAACCAGGATTTCGTCAGCAATGCCCGCAGCCACCATGTTTTTGGCAATATACCGGGCGGCATAAGCTGCTGAGCGATCCACCTTGCTGGCATCCTTTCCGGAAAAAGCGCCACCGCCGTGGGCTCCCTTGCCTCCATAGGTGTCTACGATGATCTTTCTGCCGGTCAGTCCGGTATCTCCGTGCGGTCCACCAATGACAAACTTTCCCGTGGGATTGATCAGCAGCCGGTAACCATTGTCAAACAGCACACCCAGCTTTTCTGGCAGGGCACGTACCACCCTGGGCATCAAAATTTTTACCACATCTGAGCGGATCTGCTCCTGCATGGCGATTTCTGCCTCGCGCCGGGCTTCAGGCGTATCAGCGGCAGGCTTGACAAACTCGTCGTGCTGCGTGCTGAGCACAATGGTGTCAATCCGCACCGGCTGGTTG
>PUPG01000133.1 GCA_003553005.1 Bacteroidales bacterium | reverse complement strand
CTTATGCGGTGGCCAGCATTGACCACCAGACCATCGATGAGATCAACATCCTGCGGGCTTCCATCCGCGCCATGCACCAGGCACTCCAACAGCTTGACCTGCAGCCTGCCCGCATCCTGGTGGACGGGAGGCATTTTGAGGCCTACGGCAACATCCCCCATGCGTGTATTGTAAAAGGAGACGCCACCTACCTGGCCATCGCCGCAGCATCCATCCTGGCCAAGGTGCACCGGGATGAGCTGATGACTGCCCTGCACCGGGAGCATCCCGAGTATGGCTGGATCAGCAACAAAGGTTACCCGACGCCGGCACACCGCCAGGCCATTCTAACCCACGGACTCAGCCCTTACCACAGGAAGAGCTTCAGGACGGCCATCCAGCATAAGATGGCCTTCTGACAGGAAGCTGCGCACGTCCCTGCATCATGCAGCACCCCAAAGCGTTGACACACCCCCAAAATTGCAAGTATCCCCATGACCACAGACCCCTCACCAAAGCATATCCTTCACATCGCAAAAGCAACCGAACTGCACGAGAACAGCATCAGGCAAACCCTGCGTTTACTGCAGTCAGGTGCCACCGTTCCCTTCATTGCCCGTTACCGCAAAGAGATGACGGGCTCACTCGACGAAGTGCAGATCACCACCATCCGCGACCTGCATCAACGCCTGGAGGAGCTTGACAAAAGAAAAGACACCGTGCTGTCGACCATTGAGGAGCAGGGATTGCTCACGGACGACCTGAGGAAGAAGATTCTGGAGGCGCCGGACCTGTCGACCCTGGAGGACCTCTATTTGCCTTACCGCCCGAAACGACGCACCCGCGCCACCATTGCCCGGGAACGCGGACTCGAGCCGCTGGCGAAGATCCTCATGGCCCAGGGAAAGGGTGACCCTGGCGAACGGGCCCGGACCTTTGTGGATCCTGGTAAAGACGTGGCCACCGTGGAAGACGCCCTGGCGGGAGCCCGCGACATCATGGCCGAATGGGTCAGCGAAAACCCGCGGGCCCGGCACGTCCTGCGCCGCCTGCTGGCAAAAGAAGGAATGATCAACAGCAAGGTGGTGGAAGACAAAAAAGAGGAGGCAGAAAAGTATACGTCGTGGTTCGACTGGGGCGAGCTGGCCTCGCGGGCGCCATCCCATCGCATCCTGGCCATGTTCAGGGGAGAAAAGGAAGGCCTGCTGCGCATCCGCATCAGTCTTGAGGAAAAGGATGCCCTGGCTGCCCTGGAGCGCATTTTCATTAAACAAAGCGGTGCGATGGCCGATGAAGTGCTCAGGGCAGTCAAAGATGGCTATAAGCGCCTGTTGCTGCCCTCGCTGGAAACCGAATACCGCCAGCAGCTCAAGGAAAAAGCGGACAAGAAGGCGATCGCGGTATTTGCCGAAAACCTGCGCCAGCTGTTGCTGGCCCCTCCCCTGGGCCAAAAGCGCATCCTGGCCATCGACCCGGGTTTCCGCACCGGCTGCAAGGTGGTGTGCCTGGATGAAGAAGGGCGCCTGCTGCATAATGAAACCATCTACCCCCACCCCCCGGTGGGCAAGAAGTCCGCGGCCATGGCCAAGATCAACAACCTGTGCGATGCCTACCGCATCGATGCCATCGCCATTGGCAATGGTACCGCCGGGAGGGAAACGGAACACCTGGTGCGCCGCATCCGTTTCGACCGGGATGTCGTGGCGATGATGGTGAATGAAAGTGGCGCTTCGGTGTATTCTGCATCCGCTGTGGCCAGGGAGGAGTTCCCGGACTACGACGTGAGCGTCAGGGGAGCCATCAGCATTGGAAGAAGACTGGCCGACCCGCTGGCAGAGCTCGTGAAAATCGACCCGAAATCCATCGGCGTGGGCCAATATCAGCACGATGTGGATCAGAAAATGCTGCGTCAGGCCCTGGACGATGTCGTGGTAAGCTGCGTCAATGCCGTGGGTGTGGAGATCAATACGGCAAGTAAACAACTGCTGACCTATGTATCGGGGGTTGGACCGGCACTCGCCGCATCCATCGTGGAATACCGCGACACACAAGGCCCCTTTCGTTCCAGAAAAGAACTGATGGACGTCCCCCGCCTGGGTGCCAAGGCCTTCGAACAAGCAGCAGGATTTATCCGGGTCAGGCAATCTGACAACCCGCTTGACCAAAGTGCCGTGCACCCGGAAAGCTATCCCATCGTAGAAAAAATGGCCCGTGACCTCGGTGCCGGCGTAGACGACCTGATTCAAAACAAAAGCTTGCGCGGGCAGATCGTACCCGGGCAATATGCCAACGACAAAACCGGCCTGCCCACAATCCTGGATATCCTGAAAGAGCTGGAAAGACCAGGAAGGGATCCGCGGGCCTCATTCGGCGAGTTTGCGTTCGATAAAAGCGTTTTCCGTATTGAAGATTTAAAGGAAGGCATGATCCTGCCAGGGATCGTAACCAACATTACGGCTTTTGGTGCGTTTGTCGATGTCGGCGTGCACCAGGACGGGCTCGTGCACATCAGCCACCTGGCCGACCGCTTTGTAAAAGACCCCAACGAGGTAGTCAGGCTGCACCAGCATGTACAGGTCAGGGTACTCTCCGTAGATGTGGAACGAAAACGCATTGGCCTTTCGATGAAGGAGGCGTGATCAGAGAATGCGGGCACGGGTTTTTCAGCCTTGTACCTGGCCATCACCAGGAAAAGAAATGTCCGGCTGCCAGAACAACAGCCATGACCAGGAAAAGGACTTCGGCAAGTCTTTTCCGGCGCTGGCCTTCAAAGAACACAGCCAGCATCAGGGAAAGCGGAACGACCAACAGCGCGTGATTAACCAGCAAATGTTCTCCTGCCACCAGGTAAGACAGCACGGCCACAAACAAAGCCACATTGAGGGTCTTCATGCGCTTCCTGACGCGAATGGCCTTGGCGGGAATATGCAATAAGCGGATCGTCAGGTAAGAGATCAGCGT
>PUPG01000119.1 GCA_003553005.1 Bacteroidales bacterium | reverse complement strand
TGGCTCAGTGTGAGCCTGGAAGGCGTCAATGAATGGGAGCGCATCGAAGATCCTTTTGTGTCGCGCACCGGTGATTTTGTGTATGCCATGCGCACTGATGGGGCCAATGGCAATACCGCCAACGACGACTGGCTGTTTAGCGAGTGCTTCTACCTGGAGGCGGGCACGTGTTACGACGTCAGCTTCTTTTACCGTTCGCGTTTCTCCAATGAAAACCTCAGGTTGCATATTGGTGATGCGCAGGATCCGGATGCCATGCAAGAACAGCTCATCGACCTTGGTGAATTCAACACCAACACCTATGAGCACACTTCCCAGCAGTTTACAGTTGAAGAAAGCGGCGTGTATTACTTTGGCTGGCATACCGATGGCGGCACTACCGGGCGGTATTATGTGTATATCGATGATGTAGCCATTGTGGAAGACCTTGAATCGCAGCCTGTGGCAGATCCGGAATACCTCGTGCTGGACCAGGAGGTGGCTTTTTATGCCCATGCCGACAACGCGAGTACATTTTATTGGGAGTTTGGCGATGGCCAGACATCCGAGGAAGAAAACCCCTTCCATGTGTATGATGAAGCCGGTGTGTATGAAGTGAGCCTCACGGTTGGCAGCGGTTGTGTGGATCAGACCTACACCTTTGACCTCGACCTGGAGCTGCCGGCATACCAGGTGACATTCGACATCCGGAACCAGCATGAGGAGCCCGTTGAGGGGGCTACGGTAATCCTTGACGGGGAAGCGCATACTCCCGGGGAGTACCTGTTTGACCTCAAACAGGGAGGCTATCTGTATGCTGTGGAAAAGGAGGAACATGAAGGCGTGGATGGTGCATTCACCGTGATTGATGAGAGCCTGGTGTTGTCCATCGAGCTCTTTTTCGATGGCGATGACGACACTTACGCCGGTGACATTGAGGCTTCTGAGCTGATTGACCTCTATCCGAATCCGGCTGGTGACCACATCCAGGTAGACTTCGAAGGAGCGGTGCAGCGCCTGGAGGTGATCAACCTGTCAGGGCAGCGTGTCTACCATGTCACGGGAAGCGAATTTGGCGTCATGTCTGGTCAGATCGACATTTCAGGTCTGCAACAGGGCACCTACCTGCTTAGAATCTATTCAGCGGATGAGGCACATCACGCGATCTTTATCAAGATGTAGTGACGCGTGGTACGCAGGCCCGGAATGCCCTGAGGCTGTAATAAAAACAAAGAGGGTGTCTCCTAAGTCAGAGACACCCTCTTTTTCATCGTACTTGCTCCCCGAAAAGTTTTTCAATAATTCAATTCGCAGATGTTTTAAAAAACTTATGAGATAGTCTTTTTGCTATTTTTGAGTGGGAAGTCTTTTTGGGAAATCAGTTTTCCCGCATTACGTAGTCGTCGTACTCCAGCTCAAACCTGAGTTTGTGTTTGGATTCTTCTACGGCCAGCGCCTGAAACACTTTTTTCAGGTCCGGGTGATCCGTCCGCTCCGCGAGCTTGGAATATAGCTTAAAGGCTGCTTTTTCCCGCTTCATGGCCAGCACCAGGGCGTCCCGGTATTCCATGTTTTCGGCGGGTTCGCTGCGAACCACGTAATCCGCAATTTTCAGGTCACGCACCTTTTCCACGTCCATGTCGAAAAGGCCTTCATCCTTGATCTTTTGCAACCGGGCTTTGTGCCCGACCTCTTCGCGGGCAAATTGCAGGAAGACGTCTTTCATCTCCTGGTTTTGCATGCGCGATGCCAGGGACTGGTAAAAGTTTACCGCTTCCTGCTCCGAGTTCATGGCAAAATCAAGTACTTCATTAATGGAATTGAATGTTTGCATCTTATCTTTCCTTTTAATTTGATGTTTTTTAATGGCTGATCAGGTGGTGAAGGCTTCTTCCCACCAGGTGTCGAAGCGCTTGACCAGCAGGTCGCAACCATGGTTGAACCGTTTGGAGTGACCATTTTCACGCGTGCCGGCAAACACATAACGCGGATCATCTGCGTGGTTCTCCATGAGTGATGCTGCTTCCAGCATTACTTCGGCCGGACTGTAATAATCTGCTTTCAGGCCGAACTGCTTGTGCAGGGCCTTCAACTGTTCAAAGGCGTTTGCTTCCAGTGGGCCGGGCATGACGGCGTCAAACTGCTGGACAAACTTCTGGGTGTTGGTAAAGCTTCCGCCGGTTTCGGTATGGAGGGATGCCGGCAGGATCAGGTCGGCCTTCCGGGTGGTATCGCTCATTAAAAGCTCCTGCACCACCAGGAAATCCAGGTTGTCCAGCATCTTTTCGGCTTCCTTCGGGTCCCCGGCGCATCCCAGGGGATCTTCGCCAAAAACAAAGGCATTCCTGATGCGCCCATCAGCCAGCAGCTCATGCTGGTTTTGCGCAACGTCCGATGCCACGTCCCGGGTCGCCCATACTTCCTCCATTTTTTTGACAACTAGCTGATCAGCCATCTTTTTCCCACCCGGGGCGATGGCAGCGCAAGCACCCATGTCGAACAGGCCCTGGGCATTGTTTTTTTCCTTAAACGGCATCAGGCCGGATGCTGTCTTTCCGGGCTTGCCGGTAATGAAGCAGAGGTTGCGCAATTCATGGAAGGTCTCTGAAGAAAGGTCCTTCTCTGAGCACATGATGATGGATTGCGCCTCCTGGTTGAACTGTTCGGCGAAATGACTGATTTGTCCGGGGGTACAGCCTGCCTTGCTGAGCAGCGTGTCGAAGCTCTCACTTAAGACCTGGTTGCGGTACTGGTCAAAGCTTTCGGTGTGGTCATCAATGAAGACGCCATTTTCCATCTTGTTAGACAGGATGTAATGGATGGCGGCTTTCACAAAGTGGTACGCTGATTTGATCCTGGTTACTGATTGGGCCTTGTGCGCCATGCGGTTGTTGGGCTCCGTGGTAATCAATTCGATGGGCGTACCCTGGCGGAAGTGTGCATTCCAGGCATAAAAGCCCGGCACGCCGTGTGCG
>PUPG01000082.1 GCA_003553005.1 Bacteroidales bacterium | reverse complement strand
CCCCCTGGGCCTCTACCTGGATTTTCTGATCCATCAATTCGGACTTTAAGATGGCATTGCTGCCAACCACACCTACGATGTGGTCGATGACTGCCTTGTCCTGTGCATGTGCTGCATGATGTGGCATCAAAAGCACAACAAAAAACAAGGCGGCAATCATTTGCATGAACTTATGCATGGGTGTTTTCCTTTTACGAGATTAAAAATAAACTTCTACATGATTTCCTTCGATGGCCGTATTGAGCATTTCCCGCCGACGGGCCTGGAGAAAATCCTTTTTCCTCCGGCTGAGGATGCGTTGCCGGACATTCTCCCGCTCAAAACTCTTTGGCGATTGATCTCCCCTGATCCGGTAATCATGTATATATAGAAAGTAACGGTAATGGTCATCCGTTATTTCCGCATGACGGTTATTCCTCAGATAGCTGGCTGGATCATCCACAGTCAGCGGCATTTCTTTGATCAACTCATTGAACACGATCCACTGATCCGGTTCGATCTGGTAGCTGGCAGCATGTTCAAGCGCCAGGTCCCTTAACTGGTTCAGGTTGTTTTCATTGGCTGAACGATACAGTGACCGGATCTGATTCACGCCTGATGCATTGCGCGGTAATTTGATAAAATTGACCGCCACGAGGTGATTACGCACCTTAAAATGGGTGCTGTGCTCTTCCCAATACGCATCAATCTCCTCATCGGTGACTACGGTATCCAGTTCGTTCCTGACAATTGCCTGTTCAAATGCATGGATGATCAGGGTATTCCGGTAATCTTCCACGCGCTGTTCGATATCCCGCTCTTCCGGGATGGCGTATTGTTTGGCATGATGTGTATATACCTGTTGGTCCACCCAGCGGTCCACATATCGCTTAACCATGGCGGCACTGTCTCCCGGAGTCACCCCAGCCGGCACAACCCCCTGGATGTCCTCAAGGTAGAGTCTGTTGCCATAAACCTCTGCCAGGAGCTGATCATCCGGCCTGAATTCAATGATATGACAGGCAGCTGGCAGTAAGCCAACCATCAGGACCAGTAACAATACCTTCCAGCGGTTAAGCTGTGTGATCACCTTTTGCATTTGTTTATCAATTGATTAAAGCAGATCGCAGCAACAGTCCAATCAATCCGGATAGCAAGCCACGGTTCCGCAAATAGCTGGGCCTTATTCATCTGCAATGGACTCCAGCAAGTCTTCATTGATCCACACGTCGTATTCCTGCCTGAGCTCTGCAAGCCACTCCTCTTCCAAATGTTCCTGGTAATCCGCAATAACTGTACCACGGACCTCCGATAGCTCATCCGCATCATACTGATCGCGGTTAGCCTCAAAGAACGCTTCCAGGCCAGCAGCATCTTCTGTAGCTTTAGACCATACCTTTTCGTTGGTGATTTCAAAAAGCAGGATGCCGTCATGATATTCCTGCATGACCTCCCTGAATTCCGGATACTTTTCTTCCAGGTGCTGATCTTCATAGGCCAGGATTTCCTTGTCGACCATCTGCTCTAAATACCGGTGCACGATACCGGGAACGGTTGTGGGATTATGGGTTCTTTGATTTTCATCAATGAAATTCGCAAAATCTTCCTGGGTATAGGTTTGGTCAGCAAATGAAAAGATGACCTCGTCCAGCCCGGCTGCAGCTTCACTATCCCACGCTCCCTGGAAAATGCTTTCATCAACCACCTCATAAAAGGCTTTTAGGGCTTCCTCATTTTGAGTATACTGGTATTCTTCCTTCAATCTTTCGATAACCACATCCTGGCTGAGCTGGGACCTGGCGTCGCGCTGAATGCGATTTTGCAGGTCGGCGTAAGCTTCTTCAAAATCCGGGGGTGGATCTTTTTCGAGCAGTTTAATGATGTGCCAGCCAAAGTCAGATCTTACCGGATCGGATAGCTCACCTTCCTCATGCATTTCGCTGATTGCCTCAATGAATTGCGGCACCATCCTGTTGGAGGCAAACGGGGGCATTTCTCCTCCCCTTTGCGCAGACTGGCGGTCTTCAGAATATTCGGCTGCCAGTTCTTCAAAGCGGGTTTCATCCTCCATCAACTTGTCATGAAGCTCATCAATCAACTGTTCCTTTTCCTCCATTTCGTCGCGGCCAATGCCTTCGGGGGTCATCAACATGATATGGGCCACCCTTGCCTCCCCCATAGCCGGCAGCCGGTTGGTTACTTTGACGATATGGTAGCCAAAGTTGGTACGAAAAGGCATGGAGATCTCTCCGGGCTCGGTGTTAAAGGCAGCAGTCTCAAATGGGTATACCATGTTAAAGACGGAGAAGTAACCCAGGTCGCCTTCATTTCCACGCCGGGCGGGTTGATTCCCCCTGGCGGGCTGATCATCAGCAGATGGGTCGTCCGAATACTCCCTGGCCAGGTCACCGAATGCTTCTCCGGACAGGATACGCTCACGGAGCTCCATCATCTGCTCATACACTGCCATTGTATCTTCCGGAGCGGCGTGCTCAGGCAGGTTGATCAGGATGTGCGAGGCGCGAACATCGTATTGTGAACGCTCCCAGGCTTCTTCGATCAGCTTTTCTGTCACCTCATGGTCGACCAGGTATTTCTGCGCGAGCTGCTCGCGATACCCCTGCAGCTCATCCACAAAACTGTTGACGGTATCCATGCCCTGGGCTTTGGCAGCTTTGACCTTCAGCCTGAAATTCACATACATTTCCAGGTATTCATCCACCTCCTTGGGCTCTGCCACGGAGGATTCCAGGTTGTTCTTCCTGTAAATGTCCAGGAATTCCGTTTTGGTAATCTCCCTGTCATCAATACGTATCAACACCTTGTCGTCTTGATTTGCCGCCAGCAACAATGAGCTGGCCAACAGGCAAAAAGCAATGATCAGGGGAAGAAAAAAGGTTCGCATAAGATTCTGCTTTAATTCCGGGTTAATGATTAATCAATTTGGTGCTTATTCTTGCTATCTGCTATAGTTTGGAGCT
>PUPG01000093.1 GCA_003553005.1 Bacteroidales bacterium | reverse complement strand
CGGGGGATGCTGACCCCCTCGGCACACTCGTGACCATCGGCAATCAACGATACCAGGTCATCGGCGTGTTGCAGCGACAAGGGGCCGGGTTTGGGTTTTCCGACGACCTGAACTGCATCATCCCCTTCATGACGGTGCGGCAGGACTTCTCGCGACCGAACATGAACTATACCATCAATGTCAGCACCCACGAAATGGAAGGCCTGGATGATGCCATTGGTGAGGCTACCGGTCTCTTCCGCATCATCCGCGGAGACCGCCTCGGAGACCCCGACAGTTTTGACACGGCCAAAAGCGACAACATTGCGCAGGCGCTCATCGAAAACATCCAGTTTGTGACCCTGGCCGCTACCATCATTGGCATCATTACCCTGACCGGGGCAGCCATAGGCCTGATGAACATCATGCTGGTCTCCGTGACGGAGCGAACACGTGAAATTGGCATCAGGAAAGCCCTCGGGGCTACCAAAGCAGTGATTCGTCAGCAATTCCTGTCGGAAGCGATCCTGATTTGCCAGATCGGCGGACTGGTGGGGATATTCCTCGGGGTGGTCGCCGGTAACGGCATATCCATCCTGGTAGGAAGCCCCTTTATCATCCCCTGGCTCTGGGTGATGGGTGGTGTAGTGCTATGCTTCGGGGTGGGGGTAATTGCAGGGTATTACCCTGCTGCAAAAGCCTCGCAGCTTGACCCGATCGAATCCCTGCGCTACGAATAAGGGTTCAGACACACCCGCGAATCCAAATTTATCTTGTTAAAATTCTTATTATGGAGAAGCTTACAAAAATCGTGGCTACGATATCAGACCGCAAATGTGAACCGGAGTTCATTGCAGCAATGTACGAACACGGAATGGATGTCGTGCGGATCAACACGGCGCATCAGACCACCGTGCACAGCAAAACCATTGTGGATCACGTGCGTGCCGTCAATAGCAAAATACCCATCATGGTGGATACCAAAGGTCCGGAAATCCGCACCAATGCAGCAGAGGATGATTTGGAAGTGCAGGAGGGACAGCTGATCCGCCTGGCTGGTGACCTGGCAAAGGGCACGTGCAAAGACTGCATCTATGTCAACTACCCCGAAATCGCCGATCAGCTCGAGATCGGGAAGATGGTCCTGATTGATGATGGCGATGTGGCACTCACCGTCGTGGAAAAACACACGGATTACCTGGTGTGCCGTGTAGAGAACAGCGGCCTGATTAAATCGCGCAAAAGCGTCAACCTGCCCGGTACGCCCATCGACCTGCCTTCCCTCAATGAAAAGGACCTGGAGTACATCGATTTTGCCATTGCCCACGACCTCGAATTCATCGCCCACTCCTTTGTGCGCAATAAGGAGGACGTGCTGGCGATCCAGGAGATCCTGGATGCACACGACAGCAAGATCAAAATCATTGCAAAAATTGAAAACCAGCAGGGCGTGGATCATATCGATGAGATCCTGGATCACGTGTATGGCATCATGATTGCCAGGGGTGACCTGGCCATTGAAGTGCCGGCCGAACAGATCCCGGGCATCCAGAATGCCATGATCAAAAAATGTATGCGCCGCAAGAAAGCGGTAATCGTGGCCACCCAGATGCTTCACAGCATGATCAATAACCCCAGGCCGACACGCGCAGAGGTGAGCGATATTGCCACCGCCGTGTTTTCCGGTACCGATGCGGTGATGCTCAGTGGCGAGACCGCCTTTGGGAAATATCCACTTGAATCGGTTCAGATGATGACCCGGACGGTCAAAGAGGCCGAAAACAGCAAGATTTTTTCCCTCGACTCGAAGGTCATGCCGCACGACAACCAAATTTCAGTGTTCCTGTCCAAGACCGCAGTCCGGTCCATCCAGAAGCTGAATACCAAAGCCATCATTACCGATACGGACACGGGCAAGACCGCAAAATACCTGTCAGCCTTCCGCGGCAGGACGCCGATTTATGCCCAATGCTATGATACCCGGGTGATGCGCGAACTGGCGCTGAATTATGGGGTGATGGCCGACTTTCTCGATGTGGAACAGTCCAAAAAGTCCTTCATCAGGGCGACCCTCTCCAGGCTGATCGAGCGGGATGAAATTGCCTCGCACGACTTGATCGTAGTGCTTGCCGGCAACTTTGGCAAGAAGGCCGGACCCTCCTTCGTGGAGATCAGTACGGCCAAAAACATGTTGTCTGAACAGAAAGACTGAAGCCGGTAAGAGCAAGGAATGCGCCTATTCCCATCTCAGGCTGTGGAAAAGGTGGCGGATGTCTTCTTCAATGAAATCGATGACCGGCGCAAGAGAGTCGTTGTTGGGACGAACATCGAAGTAGAGGGCCCCGCGAAGAAAATGATCCAGGCTGTCGGTGGCAAAGAACTGCAATGGTGAGGCGGCTTCTTTTCCCTTGATCCGGTAAAGCGTACCATACACCTCGCTGGCTGGATGCATGAAAATCTCTTCCTCGATGGCCGTGGCCTTGGGAATGTGCCGGTGGACAAATGTGCGGGAGTCTTCCAGGTATGCTGCCAGCTCGCCTGGCTGATTGATCGCTTTGTAGCTGAGGTGTATCCGCCCGCTGAAATCAGGAAACACAATATCCGCCCAATAGGGCTCAGCACTTTCCCGCAGGTCAGGGATGAATTTTGCGTATTCCGGGTATTCCATCCGGTAGGGATAAACGGAGTCAAAAGGCTGGTAGGATTTTTCGGGCAGGGCAATCCTCGGATATGCCCGGGGCTTGGGCGACCCGGGGTCCCCGCCACAGGCAATGAGCAGGCTGATCATCACTGGCAAACAACTTAGTAAAAAAAACCGAAAAATAACTGACCTCATCAGGCTGTTTCCTTTGTCTTTATTATGTTTTAAGTATTTGTATTTCGGATCACAGTCCAGGTGCTATCCCAACGACTCCTTTCAACAAAGCAAGGGGCTGTTCAATTTCCGGAGCCTAATTATTTTTCATTTTTCATTTTTCATTTT
>PUPG01000097.1 GCA_003553005.1 Bacteroidales bacterium | reverse complement strand
TTTTTTGTGTTAATGAGGTTGGAGATTAATGAATTCATTCTGTAATTACTGAAACAATGGAATCAACTGCAAAAAAGACAACAAAAAAGCAGACTGGTAACAAGGCTGCAACAAAGAATAACAGGGCGGTGAATAATGAGGTCAAGCAACGATATACCCTGGAAAATGTCAAGCCGGACACATTCAAGGCGTGGTATCGGCTGATGCTCCTTGGTCGCAAACTCGACGACAAGGCACCCAATTACCTGAAGCAGGCCCTGGGCTGGTCTTATCATGCCCCTTATGCCGGACATGATGCCATTCAGCTGGCCATGGGACAGGTTTTCAACCGCGAGACCGACCATCTTTTTCCATACTACCGCGACATGCTCACGGCCATTTCAGCTGGAATTAGTGCAGAAGAGATCTTGCTCAATGGTCTCTCCAAGGCCACCGACGTAGCCAGTGGCGGCAGACACATGTCCAACCACTTTGCCAAGCCCGAATGGAACATCCACAACGTGTCATCAGCCACGGGCAACCATACATTGCATGCCGTGGGTGTAGCCCGGGGGATGAAGCGATACGGGCACCAGGGCGTGGCCATCAGCTCCCAGGGCGAATCCTCGGTGTCGGAAGGCTATGTGTACGAGGCCATCAATGGGGCCAGCAATGAGAAACTGCCCGTGATCTTTGTTTTCCAGGACAACGGGTACGGCATTTCTGTCCCGAAAAAAGACCAGACGGCCAACAGGAAGGCGGCAGACAATTTTGGGGGATTCAAGAACCTGCGCATCATTCATTGCGATGGCAAAGACGTGCTGAGTTCGATGAATGCCATGGCAGAGGCACGCCATCACGTCCTCGAGAAGGGTGAACCCGTGATTGTGCACGCCAGCGTGGTGCGCATCGGCTCGCATTCCAACAGCGACCGTCACGACCTTTACCGCGATGAGCGCGAGTTGCACTGTGTACAGGCCCACGATCCCATGCTCAAGATCCAGAAGCTCTTGCTTGGCCACAATATCTATACCGAGAAGGAATTGGATGCGCTCGACAAGGAGATGAACAAGGAGATTGCGGCTGCACACAAAAAGGTATTGAAAGCCCCGGATCCGGATCCGGCTTCCATTCACGACTTTGTGTTGCCCGAAGCCTATCCGGCTGAAAAGTATCCCGACGGCATTCACCAGGAAGAAGGAGAAAAGATCAAGTTTATCACAGCATTGAATGAGACCCTGAAGGCAGAGTTCCGGCAAAACCCCGATACCTATATTTGGGGTCAGGATGTGGCCTACAAGGAAAAGGGAGGTATCTTTAACGTGACCAAAGGCATGCAGAAGGAGTTTGGCAAAGAGCGTGTTTTCAACGCCCCGATTGCTGAGGACTATATCGTCGGGACGGCCAATGGCATGAGCCGGTTTGATGAGAAGATCCGCATCGTGATCGAGGGGGCTGAATTTGCCGACTACTTCTGGCCTGCCATGGAGCAATATGTGGAGATGACCCACGATTACTGGCGCAGCAATGGGCAGTTTGCCCCGAATGTAACCATTCGCCTGGCTTCAGGAGGATATATCGGGGGCGGACTCTACCATTCGCAGACCACGGAAGGCGCGTTGACCACCTTCCCCGGCATCCGTGTGGTATACCCCTCATTCGCGGATGATGCGGCAGGGCTGTTGCGCACCTCCATGCGCTCAAAGGGTCCGACGCTTTTCCTTGAACCCAAGGCTATGTACAATGACAAAGCAGCAGAGACGGTGGTCCCTGACGATTTTGAAGTCCCCTTTGGCAAGGCACGTGTTCGCCGCGAAGGGAAGGACCTCAGCATCATTACTTACGGAAACACGACGCATCTGAGCCTCCAGGTGGCAGACAAGATTGCCGAAGAGACCGGAATGGAGATCGAAGTGCTGGATATCCGTTCGCTGATCCCGCTCGACACCGAAGCCATCGTGGAGACGGTTAAAAAGACCAACAAAGCCCTCGTGGTGCACGAAGACAAAGTATTCTCCGGATTTGGTGGTGAGCTGGTGGCGCAGATCAACGAGCACGCTTTTGAGTACCTCGATGCGCCAGTAAAGCGCGTGGGATCCACCTTTACCCCTGTAGGTTTTCACAAAAACCTGGAAGCAGCCATATTGCCTAACCTGGAAAAGATCCGGCAGGTCGCCATGGACATGCTTGACTACTGATTCTTCATATAATCGTTGCGTATTTTGTATCTTTGCCATCCTGATTGACATCCTGGGAGAAAAGAAACTTCACCCAAAATCAGGAACAATTCTTTAACCACAAAATATGCAACGATTATGAAGAAAATGCTTACTACGTTACTTGTTTCCTGTATCCTGGCTATGCCATTCCTCGAATTGCGGGCCGGAGACCGGGAGCAATTCCAAGAGCTACCTATTTTCCTGGATTTTGAACTATTTGACGGCATCAATCTCAGTGAGGTTTATCCTGGCTGGCACCAGGCCAAGGGTCAACCACCCTCACCTGACTTATCCAACAGTGCCTGGTTCAAGGCCGATGCGCTGTATGGCAGCGTGACCGCGGGTGTCATTTTGTCTTATACCGGCCTCAAGGATGAGTGGATTATTTCTCCGGAGTTTGATGTCACGGAGCATACCAAGCTTAGCCTCATGGCTGCCTTGACCCGGTTCTGGGATGATCCCGTACAGGGACATTTCGCCCACAATGACAGCCTGACAGTCATGGTCGCCCTGGATGGATTCAATTTTACCGAGTCCGTCCATACGTTTGACATGAGCAATCAGCCACCCTGGGAGTCGGCATACTACGATGTCGATCTCTCTGAATATGCCGGCGAAAGCATACGCCTCGGCTTTTACATCACCAATGGACAGGAGGAAAATAGCCTCGTGGCATTTCATCTGAATGACATCATGATCAAGAACGACCCACCCCGGGATGCTTTGGCATTTGATCTGGCACATCCCACACCGGTGAGTTGTTTTACCGATG
>PUPG01000128.1 GCA_003553005.1 Bacteroidales bacterium | reverse complement strand
GGCAAATTGGCCAACATGGAATTCAGTCCGGATGGCAGCAAACTGGCATTCCGCGGCGCAAGCAAACTGGAGGATTCCGTAGAAGGCAGCCTGTTTGTGATGGATGTGGACACGGACAAAACTTTCGAAGAGCTAAGAAATTATGTAGAAGGCATGGAGCTCAGTGTCATTGATTTCGCATGGAAAGATAACAACACCCTGCTCTATGCAGCGGAAGAGCGAAACGACATTGTATTGAGTGAACAGCCCCTGGATGAAGAAGAAAGAAGCATCCTGATTGAACCGGAAACCATCGTGTTTAATGGCTTTCAATACCTGGACGGCATGGTCACCATGTCAGCCAACACCTGGCAACACCCCAGCGAATTGTTCACCTTCAACCTGGAAGACAACAACCTGACCCGCCATACCAACCACAATGAGTGGCTGGAAGACATTCGCCTGGCCGAACAAAAAACTATCACCTATGATGCACGCGACGGAATGGACATTGACGGCGTGCTGCTTTACCCGGTCGATTATGATGAGAATGAAACTTACCCCATGATCGTATATATCCATGGCGGTCCTGAAGCTGCCGTGCAGAATGGCTGGGTCACCTCCTACGGCACCTGGGGACAGGTTGCTGCGGCAAGAAACTATTTTGTGTTCATGCCCAATTATCGCGCAAGCTCCGGACGGGGTGTTGATTTTACGATGGCCGGATATGGTGACCTGGTAGGCACGGAGTACGATGACGTGATCGACGGCATCGACCACCTGATCGACATCGGCTATGTGGATATTGACCGCGTAGGTATTGGCGGTGGCTCCTATGGGGGCTATTTTGCCGCCTGGTCAGCCACCAGGCATACCGACCGCTTCGCGGCATCCGTCATGTTCGTGGGCATCTCCAACCAGGTATCCAAAAGAAACACCACCGACATCCCTTATGAGGATTATTATGTACACTGGGGCTACTGGACCCACGAAGACTGGCAGGATGTTTACAGCCGCAGTCCGGTGAAATACGCCCATCAAAGCCTCACCCCCACCCTCATCCTTCACGGCGATGCCGATCCCCGCGTACACCCCTCGCAGGGACTCGAAATGTATCGTGCGCTCAAGCTGCATGGCAATGCACCCGTCCGACTCATCTGGTACGAGAACGAGGGCCATGGCAATGCCCGCAACGTGCACCGCCTGGATTACATCGTGAGGACCATGGACTGGTTTGACCATTACCTCCGGCTGGACAAGCCCCGCGATGAGAAACCGGAGAAATATCCCGAATCCGTCCTGGGCTGGTAACCGCTCAATGTTAAAAATGACTGATAACTTCTAAACAATCGAATTGAATGGGACTGAACAAGTTTAAGAAGGGCACGAAAAAAGTTTTCCGAAAGTCACTGGACTGGATCGAGATCATCGGCAACCGATTGCCACATCCGGCCACCATATTTGCCATGCTGGCAGGTATCGTGCTGATCATCTCAGCCATCAGTTACTGGGCCGGTGTGTCTGCCGTACACCCGGTCGACGGTTCGGTGGTTTCTGTGAATAACCTCCTTAGCGGAGATGGCATCCGTTGGATTTATACCAATATCCTGGATAACTTTCTGAGGTTTCCCCCTTTGGGTTATGTCTTGGTCGTCATGGTCGGCATCGGTCTGGCCGAGGGCACCGGCCTGTTTGCCATCATGATCCGGGCACTGGTACTGGGGGCCCCACCCAAACTGATCACTGGCGCCGTAGTGCTGGCCGGCATTATCTCCGGGCTTGCAGTAGAAGCAGGATACGTAATCCTGATTCCACTTGGCGCCATGATCTTCCATGGCATCGGGCGACATCCCATGGCGGGACTGGCCGCAGCTTTCTGCGGAGTAAGCGGCGGCTTTGGGGCCAATTTTTTCATTGGCTCCATCGACCCCATCCTGGCTGGTATATCCACCTCTGCCGCACAGCTGATTGATCCCGAAATGGTGGTGAACCCGGCGGTGAACTACTACTTTATGATCATTTCCAGTTTTGTGGTGCTGTTTGTAGGCATCTGGGTGACGGAAAGGATCGTAGAACCACGATTGGGTAAATATGAAGGACCCTCAGAACGGATCGCCATCGAACAACTGACCGCAAAGGAGAAAAAAGGACTTCGCTGGGCAGCAATCACCGCGCTGGTTTTCCTGGCCCTGCTGGCCTATACCGTCATTCCATCCGACGGATTGTTCCGCGATCCGGAAACAGGGTCCATCCTGCATTCCCCCTTCTTTGACGGCATCATCATCGGCATCATGCTATTCTTTTTCTTCCCGGCACTCGTGTATGGGATCATCGTGGGAACCATCCGCAACGACAAGGACATGATGAAACACATCATCAAATCCATGAGCGGAATGGGGGGCTATATCGTGCTGGTGTTCTTTGCGGCACAATTTGTCTATTTTTTCAATGAATCTAACCTGGGCCTGATCATTGCCATCCGGGGAGCCGCAGGACTCAGCGAGGTTGGCTTCACCGGTCCGGTGCTGATTGCCGCATTCGTATTATTGTCCGCGTTTATCAACCTGTTTATGGGCAGCGCATCGGCTAAGTGGGCCATTATCGCCCCCGTATTCATCCCCATGCTGATGCTTCTTGATAACGGCTATCATCCTGGCATCACACAGGCTGCATTCCGCATCGGCGACAGCCTGACCAACCTGGTAACCCCCATGATGAGCTATTTTGCCCTGATCGTCACTTTTGCCCAAAAATATGACGAGAAATACGGCATCGGCACCATCATTGCCACCATGCTGCCTTACAGCGTGATCCTGGGAATTATCTGGATCGCCACACTCATGCTCTGGGTATGGCTCGGAATTCCATTGGGCCCAGATGGACCAATATATATCAATTGATCGTTTTTGACAAACAAAACCTATAGGGTTACCGCGATATAATCATTGATACAAGACATAAAAAGGCTTGGCAATTGCTGCCAGGCCTTTTT
>PUPG01000112.1 GCA_003553005.1 Bacteroidales bacterium | reverse complement strand
ACTTGATTTGCGTTTTTTTGTCTCCTGTTTCTTTCAGCGTGAAACGTGAAACCTGGCTTTCGTTGCTTGCCGGAACGGGATTTAGATGCACTTTGCGCCTTACATATGCTGGTTGTTTTTCCAGGTCGGCGAGCCCTTCAGGTGTTTTAAGCTGTATACTCAGGCTTTTGAGCCGCTCTTCACGTTCCTGGATCTGTTGTTGCAAGTCCTCTTCCGAGATGTGTGTGTCTTTTTCGGGTTTGTTTTTTACCGTCCTGGCCTGATCTACGAGTTTTTGTTTAAAGCTTTCCGCTGCATTGGCGGTGATGGTCTTCGGCTGCGTTTCACGTGTCTTCTCCTCGTCTTTGTGCTGGCTTGTGCCTGTTTTTTTGACGCTAAACTTCATGCCTTCTGCAAAAGCTTCTTCATTGGTTTCATGGAATGGCCCGTCCCATTCTACGGTTGGGTCCTTCTTTTCTTCGCCAAGCGTCACGACTTTCTTCTCATTTTCCTCATCACCAAGCTTTTTGTTTGCATCAAATCCTGTGGCCACCAGGGTTACGTTGATCTTGGAGTCAAGGTTGTCATCTTTGCTGAGGCCCCAGATGATCTCAGCGGACGACCCGGCCTCATCCTGGATATAGTCCGTGATCTCTGAGATCTCATCCATCAGGATTTCTTCTTTGCCGCTGGTGATGTTCAGCAGGATATTCGTGGCGCCTTTGATCTGGTTGTCGTTCAGCAAGGGTGATGATAGCGCAGACTCGATGGCTTTGATTGCCCTGTCGTTTCCTTCTGCGTGGCCGCTACCCATGATGGCTACCCCACTGTCGGACATCACGGTACGCACGTCGGCGAAGTCCACGTTGATGTTGCCGGTCAGCGTGATGATCTCTGCGATGCCCTTGGCGCCCGTGGTCAATACGTTGTCTGCTTTGGCAAATGCGTCGGAAATGGACAGGTTGCCGTATAGTTCGCGCAGCCTGTCGTTGCAAATGACCAGCAGGGTATCCACACCTTCTGACAGTTCGCGGATGCCTTCTTCTGCTTGTTGTTTTCTTTTCCTGCCTTCAAAGGAAAAGGGTATGGTTACAATGGCCACAGTAAGGATTCCCATCTCTTTGGATGCCTTGGCAATCACAGGTGTAGCCCCGGTGCCCGTACCACCGCCCATGCCTGCTGTGATAAAAAGCATTTTGGTGTTGGTCCCCAGGGCCTCCTTGATCCTGTCGATGTCTTCAATGGCTGCATTGCGCCCCACTTCCGGGATGCTTCCGGCACCCCGGCCTTCGGTAAGGCTCACACCGAGCTGGATTCTGCTGGGCACCGGACTCGTTTCCAAAGCCTGTGCATCCGTGTTACACACAAAAAAGTCTACACCCTCTATGCCCTGACGAAACATATGGTTGACGGCATTGCTGCCACCACCGCCCACACCGATCACTTTGATGATGGAACTCTGGTTTTTGGGAAGGTCAAAATTGATCATGTCTTTTGTCATAGCTTATTGGTGTTAAATATGATTAAAATTAATTTGTTGTTTTTTTCTGCTGAATTAATTGTCACCGTCTTTTTCAAAAAAGTCCTTTCCTTTGGAAAAAATCCGATCCAGGAAGCTTTCCCTTTGCGGACTTTTTTTACCCGGCGCTTGTTTGTGCTGTTTTTTGGCCTGGGTGGCTTCAAAGCCTTTGATCACCAGGCCTACGCCTGTGGCATGCATGGGACTGCCTGTTTCGCCACTCAGTGATTTGGCCAGGTGCTCATTTGGGTAGCCGATGCGCGTATCCATCCCTGTGATGAATTCGGTAAGCTGCGCGACATGTTTTAGCTGGCTGCCTCCCCCGGTAAGCACAATGCCGGCAATGAGCTTGTTTTCAAAACCACTGGTTTTTACTTCGTAATAGACGTGTTCAATGATCTCTTCCATGCGAGCCTGGATAATGCTTGCCAGGTTGCGCAGCGAGATCTCCTTTGGTTCACGTCCTTTCAGACCTGGAATGGATACAATCTCTTCGTCTTTGTTTTCACTTGCCAGGGCAGAGCCAAAACTCTTTTTCAAAGCTTCAGCCTGGTTCCGGATAATGGCACAACCTTCTTTGATGTCTTCCGTGATGGCATTGCCCCCGAGGGGGATCACCGCCGTGTGCCGGATGATCTCATCCTGGAATATGGCCAGGTCCGTGGTCCCCCCGCCGATATCCACCAGCACCACACCCGCTTCTTTCTCTTGCTGGCTGAGGACTGCTTCGGCAGAGGCCAGCGGCTCAAGGATTAGGTCGGTCACCTCCAGATCGGCCTTTTTTACGCATTTCTTGATGTTTTTTGCTGCTGCAATCTTGCCCGTGATGATGTGAAAATTGGCTTCAAGACAATTCCCTGCCATCCCAATGGGTTCGCGAATGCCCTGCTGGCCGTCAATGATGTATTCCTGGGGAATGACATGGATGATGTCTTCTCCCGGGGGCAGGGCCAGTTTATACATGTTGTCGATCAGGCTGTTGATGTCACCGGAATTGATCTCTTCTTCAATGTCGTTGCGCATGATGTTGCCACGATGCTGCAGGCTGCGGATATGTTGTCCGGCAATGCCTACATTGACAATTTTGATCTCTACGCCGGAAGCCTGACCTGCGTCGGAAACAGCCTTTTCGATGGAATTCACGGTATGCTGAATGTTCTCGACAACGCCCCTGTTTACGCCAAGGGAATCAGCCCGGCCCATGCCGAGGATTTCCACTTTGCCGTATTCATTTTTGCGGCCTACGATGCAGGCTATTTTTGTTGATCCAATATCCAGTCCTACGATGATTTCAGAAGATTCCATAGCAATATCTATTTTGAACAAATGACCTGGTTGGCATACGCAATATTGATCCGGTTGTAATAATGCCATCCAACTTGTGTGATCCCACCGGTATAAAAATGCTTGAGTTTATTAAATTTTTTTTCGATGTCGCTGGCCTGGCCAAATTCGATGATGTGCGCGCCATTTTTCGGCGT
>PUPG01000181.1 GCA_003553005.1 Bacteroidales bacterium | reverse complement strand
TACCAGATGATGGAAAAGGGCGAACTCCTGGTCCCTGCCATCAACGTGAACGATTCGGTGACCAAGTCCAAGTTTGACAACCTTTACGGTTGCAGGGAATCGCTGGCCGATGGCATCAAGCGCGCCACCGATGTGATGATCGCCGGCAAGGTGGTGGTCGTCGCCGGATACGGGGATGTAGGCAAGGGGTGTGCACACTCCATGCGCACCTATGGCGCCCGGGTGATCGTCACGGAGATTGATCCCATTTGCGCCCTGCAGGCAGCCATGGAAGGCTTTGAGGTGAAAACCATGGAAGAAGCCCTCGATGAAGGCAATATCTTTGTGACGGCCACCGGCAACAAGGATGTGATAACCGCTGAGCACATGGCCGGGATGAAAGACCAGGCCATTGTATGCAATATCGGCCACTTTGACAACGAGATCCAGGTGGAGCAACTAGAAGCCTGGAAAGGAATCCAAAAGGTGAACATCAAGCCCCAGGTCGATAAATTTGTCTTTCCTGACGGCCATGAGATCTTTTTGCTGGCCGAAGGCCGCCTGGTCAACCTGGGTTGCGCCACCGGGCATCCCTCCTTTGTGATGAGCAACAGCTTTACCAACCAGGTGCTGGCGCAGGTGGATCTCTGGCAGAAAGATTATGATTTGGGCGTATATACCCTGCCCAAACACCTGGATGAAGAGGTAGCGCGGCTGCATCTTGAAAAGATTGGCGTGCGCCTGACCTCCTTGTCGGAAGAGCAGGCCGCCTACATTGGCGTCAAAAAAGAAGGGCCGTTTAAGCCGGACTACTACCGCTATTAGTGTCCGCGTACCGATCACGGGGCCATGCCGGTCCGCATCGGGTTTCACATTGGCTTAACGGCGCGCGCGAAATAGCCGCCAGTGTCGTGTTCATGCTACTGGGTCGGTTAAGTCGCAGCGATGCGGAAAAAGATCAAGACCTGGGCCGGCTAAATTAGTGTTGGCATGACACCAGGATGCCAGGGCGGTATCAGGACGGCAGGTTGCAGGGATCGTATGGACAAGCCATTAATTGGTGATGCGCAGTCGGTTTGTGGCTGGATTGAAGGTGGCCTGGTACTCCCTTAGCGGAAACTGGGCGTCGCCTTCTACAATGGTTCCATCGATCAGCAGGAAGACGGATTCGCAACAGGGGTCCGTAGCCAGCAACTGGTTGTCCGGGTCGATGCTCACTTTGCAGTTGTGCGGGTCGCAGGGACAAGCCCGGTCGAAGGCACGAAATTCATCCATCGACAGCCGGTGTACGATGATTCCCCGGTAACCCCCGGATTCATCCACGGAGAACTGATGCGAAGAGCCGGGTCCGGCAAGGTTGTAATGGATGATGTTGAAGTCAAAGCGCACGTGTACGTATGGCACCGGATGCTCCCGGTCTTCATCACAGGCCGTGGGGATCAGCATCAAAACAAAAATGATGAATGAGATGTTGTATCTTTGCGTATGCAGGTAGTTCATTGTTCAATAAGCTAAGAATCAGCCTGGCTCATGCACCGTGATGGCTTTTATGACGCATTTCAGGAATTGCCGGCATTGCTGATTCATGATCATTCAATTTACTTGGATAACGGGATATAAAGTTACCATATTTTTGGTACATTTGTTTTTTGGAATTAAGCCTGTCTTTTAGATGGAAGAACTCATATATATCGTACTGATAGTAATCTGGTTGCTGGTCAGCTTCCTGAAGCGCAAGCCCAAGGCGGGCAAGCCTGCCGACAAGCAGCAGCCCGTGCAGGGTGAAGCAGCTCCGGCTGACGACAAGGAAGTGACCGTGGAGGATATGCTTGAAGAATTTTTCGGTTCGGAAGCGAAGAAAGAAAAACCGGAAAAGGTGGAGCCCGTATTTGATGCCTCAGCGCGCGATGCCAAAAAAGATGATGGATACGAGCGCCTGGAGGATATCAGGGAAAAGGACCTGCGCGACCAGCGAGATGAATCACCCATGTGGAGCCAGGAACAAAAGAAGAAAGATCCCCGCATCGAACAACACGAAGGCAAGGGAGGCGTGTCGGAAAGTGTTGAGTTTGCTTCCGATAAAAAGCAACAGACCATCGAGGAACTGATTGCTTCGCACAAGCAGGAGGAAGCCATGCGTGCTGCCCGGGAAGAGGGATACGATGAGGGTGGAGCCGGACTGGAAGGGATTCCTGAGTTTGACCTGCGTACGGCGGTGATCTATTCGGAGATTTTGCACAGAAAATATGATTAATTTTTGCTATTTGAATAATTAATCCTTATCTTTGTTTCAGATAAAAAGAAACGTAACCGCCTGGTGTTGGAATAAGCCCCAATATCAGGTATTTTTTCTGTAAGCCCCCTGTGTCCCAATTACCAGGAAGGGCTTGTTTGCAAGCCGGAACGGTTCAGGCAAGTCCTGCCTTGAGGTAGTGGATCCAGGGGCGATATATTATTAAACAACCAACCAATAAATTCCAGGCGTTCAGGGAAGCAAGGATTGGCATCCGTTGAATGTCTGGTATTCTTTTAATACCTGAAGGCTATGAACCAAGTACAGTATTTCACCAAGGAAGGACTTGATAAGTTGAAGGATGAGCTGGAGCGGCTCAAGTCCGTGGAACGACCCAATGTGTCGCAGATGATCGCCGAAGCGCGTGAGAAGGGCGACCTTTCAGAAAATGCGGAATACGATGCGGCGAAAAATGAGCAGGGTATGCTGGAGCTTCGCATTGCCAAGCTCGAAGAAACCCTGGCCAATGCCCGCGTGATTGATGAGAGTCAGCTGGACGACAGCAGGGTATCCATCCTGACCAAAGTTAAACTCAAGAACCTCAATAACAATGCGGTGATGTCCTACACCCTTGTCCCGGAAAACGAAGCAGACATCAAAAACGGGAAGATATCGGTCAATTCACCCATCGCCAAGGGCCTTCTCGGCAAAGAAAAGGGAGAAACCGTGGAGATTAATGTCCCGGCAGGCCTGATGAAGTTTAAAATTGAAGACAT
>PUPG01000055.1 GCA_003553005.1 Bacteroidales bacterium | reverse complement strand
GGCAAAAAAACATGCACCACCATGCTATTGGAGAAATTAAACGCCATCAAAGAGCGCCACGAAGAGGTGGCTAAACTCATTGCTGATCCGGATGTGATCGCCGACATGAAGCGGTATATCAAGCTCAGCAAAGAGTATAAAGACCTCGAACCCATCGTGGAAGCCCAGAAAACATATAAAAACGTACTCGACAACATTGCTTCAACCAAGGAGATCCTGGGCCAGGAGAAAGATCCTGAATTCAAGGAAATGGCTCGCATCGAACTCGATGAGCTGCAGGAGAAAAAAGACACCCTGGAAGAAGAGATCCGATTATTGCTGATTCCCAAAGATCCGCAGGATGATAAAAATGCCATCGTGGAGATCCGTGCCGGTACCGGCGGTGATGAAGCCGCCATTTTTGCCGGAGACCTGTACCGGATGTACGGCAAGTTTTGCGAATCCAAAAAATGGAAAACAGAACTCGTTGACATGAATGAAGGAACCTCCGGAGGGTTTAAGGAAGTGATATTCAACGTTACCGGCGAAGGGGTGTATGGCTTGTTAAAGTACGAGTCCGGTGTACACAGGGTGCAACGGGTGCCACAAACCGAAACCCAGGGCAGGGTGCATACCTCTGCCGCTACGGTTGCCGTACTGCCCGAAGCAGATGAGTTTGACGTGGAGCTTAAACAAGCAGACATCAAAAAGGAAACCTTCTGCTCATCAGGTCCAGGCGGACAATCCGTGAACACCACTTACTCTGCGGTCAGGCTAACCCACGAACCTTCGGGCATTGTGGTCTCCTGCCAGGATCAGAAATCGCAGATCAAAAACCTCGAAAAAGCCATGAAGGTGCTTCGGAGCAGGCTTTATGACATGGAATACAAAAAATACCTGGATGAAATATCTTCCAAGCGCAAAACCATGGTATCGACAGGGGACCGGTCTGCAAAGATCAGAACGTACAACTTCCCGCAGGGACGGGTTACTGACCACCGGATTGGCCTTACCTTGTATAACCTGTCAGCCGTGATGGACGGAGACATCCAGGAAATCATTGACTCCTTGCAGGTCGCTGAAAATGCCGAAAAACTCAAAGAAGGGGTTGCTTAAACCATGAACAAACAAGAGCTGATCCAAACCATCAGGGAAAAAAAGTCTTTTCTGTGTGTCGGACTGGATCCGGACATGGAGCTGATCCCGCCGGCCATAAAAAACGACTACAAACACCCGCTCTTTGAATTCAACCGGATCATCATCGATGCCACCATAGACCTGGCGGTGGCTTTTAAGCCCAATGTCGCCTTTTATGAAAGCCAGGGCAGCCAGGGCTGGGAAAGCCTGGAGAAGACCATTGCATACCTCAATTCCCATCCCAAAGGCCCGGTGTTTACCATTGCGGATGCAAAACGTGCAGATATCGGGAACTCTTCCAGGCAGTATGCCCAAACTTTTCTGGAAAACCTTGATTTTGACGCTACTACCGTAAATCCTTACATGGGACATGATTCGGTCAAGCCCTTTCTGGACATACCGGGTAAATGGGCCATTATCCTGGCCCTGACATCCAATCCAGGGGCGAGTGACTTTCAGACCATGGATTGCCACCCGGATTCAACAGATATGGAGGCCCGTACCGATGATCTGCTCCCGCTGCATCAGGCTGTGGTAAAGAAGTGCATAACCTGGGGCAGCCCCGAAAACACGATGTTCGTGCTGGGCGCAACCCGCCCTGAGTCCCTGGCCGCCGTGCGCAAGATCGCCCCGGAACATTTCTTCCTGATCCCGGGTGTGGGCGCACAAGGGGGTAACCTGGAAGAGGTTGCTGCACAGTGCATGAACCACGAGGTAGGCATGCTGCTGAACAGCTCACGTGGCATCATACATGCCTCCCGGGATGATGATTTTGACATCCGGGCCAGCGAGGCAGCCAGCCGCTTGCAGCAGCAAATGGATAAGATCCTGGACTCTGCTTAGATTAATGCGCCGACTGCCGTGCCTTGAGCACAACCTCTACCCCGGACCACAATAAACAGCAGCCGGATCAATCATCAATTAGCGGCTGCACGGATGCCCATATGAATACACAGCCAGGATGCTGTGCAAATTACACATAAAAACCAAGATGCTGTGAATTTTTCAGACTTTGATTTCGACCCGCAACTGATGGATGGCATTGAAGCGATGCAGTTCAATGAAGCCACACCCGTGCAGGAGCAGGTCATCCCGGAAATATTGAAAGGCAGGGATGTGATTGCCTGCGCGCAGACCGGTACGGGAAAAACGGCCGCGTTTCTCCTTCCCGTCATCCACCGGATAATCACCAACCAGGAGGACAAGGATCGCATCCGGGCCATGGTCATTGTACCCACCCGGGAGCTGGCCGTACAAATATCCCAGCAAATGGAAGGCTTTGGGTATTTTACGCCCGTCAGCTCCCTGGCTATTTATGGCGGTGGCACCGGAGAAGTGTATGCGGCAGAAAAAAAAGCGCTCACCAGCGGCGTGGACCTGGTGGTGTGCACCCCAGGAAGAATGATCAGCCATCTGAACCTGGGCTATGCCGATTTCAGCGGATTGGAGTTTCTCATCCTTGATGAAGCAGACAGGATGTTGGATATGGGATTCCACGACGATATCATGAAGATCATCTCCTTCCTGCCCAAAAAAAGGCAAAGTTTATTGTTTTCGGCCACCATGCCTCCAAAAATCAGGGAGCTGAGCCGCAAGATCCTGCGCAATCCGGCTGAGATCAATATCGGCCTGTCCACGCCCCCGGAACAGATCGGACAGGAGGCCTACATGGTGTACGAAGACCAGAAACTGCCCGCAGTGAAATGGCTCGTACAGGATGATAGGATGCGAAGCATCCTGGTATTCAGTGATACCAAGTCAGGCGTGAAGCAGCTGACCAAAGAACTCAAAAAGAGCCAGCAATCGGTGGAAGAGATCCACTCAGACCTGGATCAATCCGTACGGGAGGAGGTGATGAACCGGTTTAAATCCAGGAAGACACGCATACTTGTAGCTACAGACGTCAT
>PUPG01000027.1 GCA_003553005.1 Bacteroidales bacterium | reverse complement strand
TGATGAAGCGCCGGGGTGGCGTGGGACACGACCTTTCCCACATCCGCCCCAAAGGCAGTCCGGTCAAGAACAGCGCACTCACCTCCACCGGCCTGGTTCCCTTCATGGAAAGGTACTCCAATTCCACGCGCGAGGTGGCCCAGGATGGACGCCGGGGGGCCCTGATGCTGACGGTATCCGTCAAGCACCCCGACGCCGAAGGCTTCATTGATGCCAAGATGGAACAAGGCAAGGTCACAGGCGCCAACGTGAGCGTGAAGATCACCGATGAGTTCATGCAGGCCGTAGCCAACGACAGCGACTTCGTGCAACAATATCCCATACACGCAGAAAACCCGGTGTATGTGAAGAAGATCAAGGCACGCGACCTGTGGAAAAAGATCGTACACAACGCCTGGAAGTCGGCTGAGCCCGGGATCCTTTTCTGGGATACCATCACCCGGGAATCGGTGCCTGACACCTACGGCGACCTGGGATTCAATACCGTGTCGACCAACCCCTGCGGGGAGATCCCGCTCTGCCCCTACGACAGCTGCCGGCTGTTGGCCATCAACCTCTATGGCTATGTCAAAAATCCCTTCCGGGAAACGGCCAGCTTTGACTTCGACCTGTTTAAGGAACACGTGGCCTACGCGCAGCGCATCATGGACGACATCATCGACCTGGAGCTGGAAAAGATCGAAAACATCCTGCAGAAAATCGAAAACGACCCGGAAGAGGAAGAGGTGAAAAGCGTGGAGCTGCGCTTGTGGCAGAAGATTCGCGACAAGTGCATTGAAGGGCGGCGCACCGGCATTGGCATCACCGCAGAAGGCGATATGCTGGCCGCCCTCGGGTACCGCTACGGCAGCCAGGAAGCCAACGATTTCTCCGTGAAGATCCACCAGGTGCTGGCCCTGGAAGCTTACCGCTCATCCGTCAAACTTGCCGGAGAACGCGGGCCATTCGCAGTGTACGACAGCCAGCGCGAGGCAGCAAACCCCTTCATTCAGCGGATTAAAGAAGCCGACCCGGCACTCTACGAGGAGATGCAGGAAAAGGGACGCCGCAACATCGCCCTGCTGACCATCGCCCCGACCGGTAGCGTATCCATCCTCACCCAGACCACCTCGGGCATTGAACCGGTGTTCATGGTTGCTTACAAACGGCGCCGCAAGGTCAACCCCAACGACAAGAATGTGCGGGTGGACTTCACCGATGAGGTGGGCGACACCTGGGAAGAGTACAATGTCTTCCACCACAAGTTCCTGGACTGGCTGCAAGTCAATGACTACGACGTGGATGAAGTGCGCCGGATGAAAGAAGATGCCCTGCAGGACGTCATCAGGCGTTCGCCCTATCATAAGGCCACGGCGAATGATGTGGACTGGGTTTCCAAGGTAAAGATGCAGGGCGCCGTACAGAAATGGGTCGACCACAGCATCAGCGTGACGGTGAACGTGCCCGGCAATGTAAGCCAGGAGCTCGTGGGCCAGATCTACCAGACCGGCTGGGAGAGCGGCTGCAAAGGGATCACGGTGTATCGCGACGGTTCCCGTTCCGGGGTGCTGGTGACCGAAAAGAAAAAGGAAGACCGCCTCTTTAAAGAAACAGAAGCGCCCAAGCGACCCAAGGTCCTGGAAGCGGAAGTGGTGCGCTTTAACAACGAATCGGAAGAGTGGATGGCCGTGGTGGGCATCCTCCACGACAGGCCGTATGAGATCTTCACGGGTAAGGCCGAAGGTTTCTACCTGCCCCCCAACGTGAACAAAGGATTGGTGATCAAAAACAAACTGGAAAGCGGAGAAAAGCGCTACGACTTCCAGTTCCAGGACAAAGATGGGTATAAGGTGACCATCGAAGGGCTTTCCCGGTCATTCCACAAAGAATACTGGAACTACGCCAAACTGATTTCCGGAATTCTCCGCCACGGAATGCCCCTGCCCTCTGTGATTGATGTGATCGAAGACCTCAACCTGTACAGCGACCGCCTGCACACCTGGAAGAACGGGGTGGTCAGGGCCCTGAAAAAATTCATCCCTGATGGCACCCGCGCCAAGGGTCGCATATGCAGCAACTGCCAGCAAGAGGATTCCGTAATCTACCAGGAGGGCTGTCTCACCTGCACCAGCTGCGGGGAGAGCAAATGTGGCTGATCACATCTCAAGCTTGTTTTGTGTTGAAAAAGCCCGGCATATCTCTGCCGGGCTTTTTATATGTGGGAAAAATGGTCCGGGGCCTGTGCGGTATCCCCGAAAATGTTATTTTTGCCCGTCACCCGGGTTTTAACCCAGTTGATTTGCAGCAATTTAGAACGATTATAAACAAACCGATTCATTCACCACAATTGACTGATTTGTTATGGCAGAACAAGGAAAAGGAAGCCCCGGGAAAGGGGGCTCCGCAGGAAAGGAAGTGCAGAACCAGGCCGCAGATACCGGTTCAAAAGGCTTCCTGAGATGGATTGAGGTGATGGGCAACAAGCTGCCCCACCCCTTCTGGATTTTTCTCTGGATCACCATTTTTATTGTGCTCCTCAGCGCCCTTACAGCTTTTTTGGGTGTAAGCGCCGTGCATCCCGACGACGGAAGCCTGGTTGAGGCAGAAAACCTGATCAGCGGGGAAGGCTTGCGCCGCTTCCTGGAAGAGATGGTCACCAATTTTGCCCATTTTGCACCCTTTGGCTTGGTCCTGGTGATGCTGATGGGCGTTTCCATTGCCGAGCGCAGTGGTTTGCTGGCCGTGGCCCTGCGTACGGTCGCCTTTTCCGTGCCCAAGAAAGTGGTATTGCCCGTGATCTTCATCATTGGCGCCGTAGGAAATGTAGGATCGGACGCCGGGGTGGTCATCGTGCCGCCCATTGCGGCATTGATATTCACCCAGATGGGCTTGCATCCCATTGCCGGACTGGTGGCGGGTTATGCCGGTGCAACGGCAGGCTTCACGGCCAACTTCTTCATTGCCGGCACCGACGTGTTGCTGGCCGGCATCAGCACCGAGATCACCTCGCAGATGCCGGGTGGCCAGGAGGTCAGTCCCACCGCAAACTGGTACTTCA
>PUPG01000089.1 GCA_003553005.1 Bacteroidales bacterium | reverse complement strand
TTTCCCTTGCTGGTTACTTCTGGCATCAGATCACCCACCGCGAAGACGTAAATGTGGCCTCGCTGGAGAGCCACTCCCCGGCCGGCACGCCCTACACGCATCAGCCGGAACTGCCGTTTACCGAGAACGGCAACCTGGTGTATGTCTATGTGGCGGAAGAGGAGCTGCGTGACCAGTGGAATCGCCACAGCCCGTATCGTTTTGATGGGGTGAACAGGCGTGGGGACCAGGTGAAACATACCTTGTTGCGCTATATGACCTCCAAAGGCCTCAGGAAGGATGCAGAAGGGTTCCAGGAGTTGTCGGAGGCCGATATCCGGGCCGTGGAAGAAGGCATTGCCCACCACAGCTATACCCGATGGCCATGGCCGCTTGTACGCCTGCATCAATCTTTATGGGAAATTCAGCATTACCGGCTCACGCAGCGGGCCGAAGGACATACCCTCACGCAACGGATTGAATTCTGGCGCGCTGCCTTGGAAGCCATCAAAAAGAAACCGCTGCACGGGTGGGGTACCGGCGACATCCGCGAGGCTTCAGCGTACGGGCTCGAAAAAATCGGCTCCGATCTGTCTTTTGAGCGCTGGATGAAGCCACACAACCAATACCTTTCCTTTGCCGTGCTCTTTGGCATTCCCGGTGCGCTGTATATCCTGTTTGCGATGGTGTATCCGGCCAAAAAGACGGGAATGTTTAACCACTGGCCCTTCCTGGCTTTCTTCGTAATCCTTTGGGTCTCCATGCTCAACGAGGATACGATCGACACGCAGGCCGGGCTGTCCTTCTTTGTGTTCTTCTATGCCTATTTCCTTTTCCTGAAAGAGCAAGCCACGGGGGAGAAGGTGTAGTCTGCGCGGCTGATTAAGGCGATTCACCGCAAAGGCTTTCGAGCTGGATCTGCGCTTCTTCCCACTCCGCTTCCTTCTTGCGGATCTCTGCCTTGATGCCCTCATAGGTCTCAAAGACTTCACCGCTATTGACCCGCTCCTGGTCAATGGTGGGATCGGCAATGATTGCTTCCAGCCGGGATGCTTGCGCTTCGAGCTTTTCGATGGCTTCTTCGGCGCGTGCTATCTGCTTTTCCAGCTTTCTGATGTCGCGTTCCCTGGCCTTTTTTTCTTCGTAGGATGCCTTGGTGGAAGACGGCCCGGCAGCATTTTTCTCGTATTGCTGTTTCTTTTCCGCTTCAAGCTCGGCCAGTGACTCGATGCGCCGGCTAGAGATGAAATCATAGATGTCGCCGATAAACTCACGGATGCGCTTGTTACGGAATTCAAAAACCTTCTCCGTGAGCCCCTGGAGAAAGTCCCGGTCGTGCGACACCACGATGACGGTACCGCCAAACTGCAGCAGCGCATTTTTCAGGATGTCCTTGGACCGCATGTCCAGGTGGTTGGTGGGCTCGTCCATTACCAGCAGGTTGACGGGCTCCAGCAGCATCCTCGCGATGGCTAGCCGCGTTTTTTCACCGCCGGAGAGCACCTTCACTTTCTTGTCGATGTCATCTCCGCTGAAAAGAAAGCCGCCAAGGATGTTTCGCACTTGCTTGCGGGCTTCGCCGGTCGCCGCATCGTCGAGGGTCTCAAACACGGTTTTGTCCGGATCCAGGTATTCCGATTGGTTTTGGGCAAAGTAGCCAATCTTGACCTGGTGCCCGAGCCGGATGCTGCCCTCGTGTTCCAGTTCGCCCGTAATGAGGCGCGCCAGGGTGGTCTTCCCCTCGCCGTTGCGTCCCACGAAAGCTACGCGTTCGCCCCGGGCAAGAAGGAAGTTCAGGTCACGCAGCACCTCATTGTCGCCATAGCTTTTGCCCACCTTGCTGGCTTCCAGGCTTACCTTGCCGGATGGAGGGGCCTCCGGAAAACGAAAGTGGATGGCGCTTTTGTCCATTTCTTCCACCTCCACCTTCTCCATCTTTTCCAGCATTTTTACTTTCGACTGCACCTGCTTGGCCTTGGTGGCCTTGGCACGGAACCGGGTGATGAAGCGCTCGATCTGGGCAATTTCCCGCTGCTGGTTGGTAAAGGCAGCCATCTCCCTTTCCATCCTTTCCTGGCGCAGCATTTCATAGTCAGAATAACACGCCTTGTAGTCATAGATCTTGCCAAGGCTGATCTCTATCGTGCGGTTGGTGATGTTGTCCAGAAAGGCCCGGTCGTGCGATACCAGCATCACCGCGCCGGGATAATTCCCGAGGAAGCCTTCCAGCCATTGTATGGATTCAATGTCCAGGTGGTTTGTCGGCTCGTCGAGCAGGAGCAGTTCCGGGACCTGCAACAGCAGCTTGGCCAGCTCCACGCGCATTTGCCAGCCGCCGCTAAACTCAGCCAGCGGGCGATCCAGGTCATTGCGATCGAATCCAAGTCCGAGGAGGACCTTCTCTGCACTGGCCTCCTGGGTAGCACCCCCCAAAAGCTCATACCGCTCGCTGGCCTCTGCAAGCCGCTGGGTGCGTCGCTGGTAATCCTCGCTTTCGTAGTCGGTGCGGCTGGTGATGTCGTTGGTGAGCTGGCTGATCTCCTTTTCGAGGGCTTGTGCCTCGGTGAATGCCTGCATGGTTTCGGCCAGTACGGTGGTTTTGGACTGAAAGTGGATTTCCTGGGGCAGATAACCAACCTTGCTGCCTGCGGGTTTCGATACCGTGCCGGTCTCTGGGGTGAAGTCCCCGGTCATGATGCGCATCAGGGTGGTCTTTCCTGCCCCGTTCTTGCCCACCAGTCCGATGCGGTCGCGCCTGTTGATGATGAACGTGACGTCATCAAAAAGCACCTCGCCGGTGAATTGGACAGACAGGTTATTGACCGAAAACATACGCTAAGGTTAAGGCTAAGGCTAAGGTTAAGACTAAGATGGGTCTTAACCTAATCTTTAATTATTTTGAGAGAGAGTTCTTTCAGCTGAGTGGTGTCGATAGAAGAGGGGCTCTCGATCATCACGTCGCGGCCTGCGTTGTTTTTCGGGAATGCGATGTAGTCGCGGATGGTTTCCGAGCCACCAAAGAGGGCACACCAGCGGTCGAAGCCGAAGGCCACGCCACCGT
>PUPG01000004.1 GCA_003553005.1 Bacteroidales bacterium | reverse complement strand
TGGACTCCATCTTTACCCCCATCAAAAATGTGACCTTCCATGTGGAAGATTACCGTGTGGAGCAGAAAACAGACTACGAGAAACTGGTGATTGAGATTTTAACCGATGGGTCGATCACCCCGAAGGATGCCCTGAAAGAGGCAGCCCATATCCTGATCACCCACTTCATGCTCTTTTCCAACGAAAAAATTACCGTCGACACCGAAGAGAAAGCCTCCAGTGAAGAGTTTGACGAGAACTCACTGCATATGCGGCAGTTGCTGAAGACCAAGCTGGTTGACCTGGACCTGTCTGTCAGGGCCCTGAACTGCCTGAAAGCGGCGGATGTGGAAACCCTGGCCGACCTGGTTGCGTTGAACAAGCATGACCTGTTGAAGTTCAGGAACTTTGGGAAAAAATCCCTGACGGAGTTGGAAGAGCTGATCAAGTCCAAAAACCTCAGCTTTGGAATGAACCTTTCGAAATACAAATTGGATAAGGAATAACTGCAATGAGACACAGAAAGAAAATCAATAGCCTGGGCCGCAAAGCTGCCCACCGGAAGGAGACGATGTCGAGTATGGCTACGGCACTGATCCTGCATAAAAGGATCAACACGACCGTAGCAAAGGCCAAGGCACTGCGTACCTATGTTGAGCCGCTGATTACACGTTCCAAGACGGACAATACCCATTCGCGGCGGATGGTGTTTTCCTACCTGAAAAACAAGTATGCGGTAAGCGAACTGTTTCGTGAAGTATCGCAGAAGGTAGCCGACCGGCCGGGTGGTTATACCCGGATCCTGAAAACCGGGTTCCGCCAGGGAGATGCCGCCGAGATGTGCTTCATCGAGCTGGTCGATTACAATACCGCCATGCTGACCACCGAAGAAGAAACACAACAGAAGCGTACACGCAGAGGCCGCCGCAGGGGCAAGAAAAAAGGTCCCGCTGCAGAACAACCCGCAGCTGAAACAGCTGCACCGACTGCAGAAACGGAAACGCCAGAGGCCGGAGTTGCTGAACCCGCCGAAACAGCTGCCGAAGAGCAAACGCAGCCTGAGGTAGCCGAAGAAGCACCCAAGGCAGAAGAGACTGCTCAACCTGAAGCCAAAACCGAAGAAGCTCCTGAAGAAGAGCCCGCTGAGGCAAAAAAGGAGGAAACTCCCGCCCAGGAGGAAGAGGCGACTGCAGAAAAGAAAAAGGCTGAGGCCAAAGCGGATGCACCTGAAGCGCCCGAAGCGGAACAGAAAGAAGAAAAGCCTTCAGAAGAAGGCCAGGAAGGAGAGAAGGAAGACGATAAAGGGGAGAAGTAGATCTGATCCCGAAACAAATAAGCAAAAGGATAAAGTGCGGCCAAACACTTTATCCTTTTTTATTTGACCAGCTATGCTTATCTTTACTGGTTGAATTGTAATGACTTAAAAACCTAAAAACCACATAAATTATGAGCACAATCATCAACATTCATGCAAGACAGATCCTCGACTCAAGGGGGAATCCTACAGTGGAAGCGGAAGTGATCACGGACAGCGGTATCCTTGGAAGGGCTGCCGTACCTTCGGGCGCATCAACCGGTGTACATGAAGCCGTGGAAATGCGCGATGGCGACAAGGGCAAGTATCTTGGTAAAGGCGTGACGCAGGCCGTCAACAATGTCAATACCACCCTGAACAATGAGCTGAAGGGCTACCACGTCACGGATCAGGCCCTGATTGACAAGGTGATGCTCGACATTGACGGGACCCCAAACAAGGAAAAACTTGGTGCCAACGCCATTCTCGGTGTTTCCCTGGCCGTGGCCAACGCCGCTGCCCAGGAAACAGGGCAGCCCCTGTTTCGCTATGTGGGCGGCGTGAATGCCAAAACCCTGCCCATGCCCATGATGAACATCCTGAATGGGGGCTCGCATGCCGACAACTCCGTCGACTTCCAGGAGTTCATGATCATGCCTGTTGGCGCTGATTCCTTCACCCAGGCCATCCGCATGGGTGCAGAGATCTTCCACCACCTCAAGGCCGTGCTCAAGAAGAAAGGCTATGCCACCAATGTGGGTGATGAAGGGGGATTCGCTCCCAACCTCAAGTCAAACGAAGAGGCCGTGCAGCTTATCCTGCAAGCGACAGAAAAGGCTGGCTATAAGCCCGGAGAAGATATCTTCCTGACGCTCGACCCTGCTGCAAGTGAATATTTCATCAAGGAAGAAAACGTTTATCACCTGCATAAGTCCACCGGAGATAAACTGACCCCTGCCGAAATGGTCGATTATTGGGCGGAATGGGTCAATAAATATCCCATTATCTCCATTGAGGATGGCATGGATGAAGACGACTGGGATGGCTGGCAGCTGATGACAGAAAAGCTGGGATCCAAAATTCAGCTTGTGGGTGACGACCTCTTCGTGACCAATGTCAACCGTTTGCAAAAGGGCATCGATACCCACGTGGCCAACTCCATCCTGATCAAGGTGAACCAGATCGGCACACTCACGGAAACCATAGAGGCGGTCAACTTGGCTTATAAGCATCACTATACTGCCGTGATGTCGCATCGATCCGGCGAAACGGAAGACACCAGCATTGCAGACCTGGCAGTGGCATTGGGCACCGGACAGATCAAGACCGGCTCCGCATGCCGCTCCGAAAGGATCGCCAAATACAACCAGTTGCTGCGCATCGAAGAGATTCTTGGTGATACGGCCGTCTATCCCGGAAAATCCTTCCGGTTCATCAGGTAGCCGGGAAACGGGCTGCCGTTTTGCGCCTGGCTTTGTGGTCGTGCCCCTGTTGCCATGCATGCACGGATGCATTCCCAAAAGTGCTGTTGGTGCTGACTATGCATCATCGGGCCGGTTTTCCAGCAAAGTGGCACCATTTCAGGATGAAGACCGGCTAAAGGTACTTGGATAGGATATGGGATTCAAAAAAAATCATGATCTTTGTGCCTGCCAAGCAGGATGACATCAACCAGGTGGAAAAGCAATAATTGCCGGTATGGACTTTGGTTTTTTTGATTTCCTCACGCTTTTCGGCTCATTGAGCTTGTTTCTCTTTGGGATGAAGACGATGAGTGAGGGCA
>PUPG01000163.1 GCA_003553005.1 Bacteroidales bacterium | reverse complement strand
TGCCCGGGGAGGCACCCAAATCCGGCAGCAACCTCATCGACCTGTTTGTGTCTGACATGCAAAATCCGGAGGAAGAAAAGGTCGTGTCGTTGCAGTTTATTGAGAGCACAGCTAAATTTACCGACCCCGTATAACGCAAACCCGGCACACCTGCCGGGTTTTTTGTAATTTCGGACGATTTCAAATCTGTGATTATGGCGATTATCAATGAAAATGAATTGCGGCAGGATGCCGTGCTCAACGTGGCCAAACGAATGATCCTGGCCGCACGAACTGCTCCCAAAGCCAGGGGAGTGAACACGCTGTCGATGTCGATACTCACCGGGTCAGATATACAGGCCCTGGCCAAAACGATGCGGCAAATTGGCGAAAAGGAAGACAATCCCATCTTTTTGCGCGATGCGGCCAATGTGTTGCAGGCTGCCCAGGTGGTTGTGATCATGGGCACACGGATCAAGTCGCTGGGATTAAAGACCTGCGGATTGTGCGGATTCGAAAACTGCGAGGCCAAAGATAAGGAGCCGGACGTGCCTTGTGCTTTTAACACCGGTGACCTCGGCATTGCGGTTGGTTCTGCCGCCAGCATAGCCATGGATGGCCGCATCGACAACCGCATCATGTATACCATTGGAGTGGCTGCTCAACAAATGGGGCTTTTGGGAAAAGAAGTGAAGATCGTATATGGATTCCCCCTGAGTGCATCCTCGAAAAATCCTTTCTTCGACAGAAAAAAATAACTTGCTGAATCGCGGGAATTCATTGTCTATCCGAAGCTGTGTACCCACACATGCACCAACCCGCTAAACAATTGGCTGTCTGCGCTTGTTTCTTGTCATGATATTGCACAAAAGTCTTCACCAAAAGGCTTACAGTGCTCCCGGAGTACATTGTTTCACACCTCCTTACCCGGGAGCCCCCGCAAAATGATCATCCCTAAAACAAACAGACAATGAAAAGAAACAGCGATTTGGTAACTTTCGGCGGCAACCCCGTCACATTAATGGGCAAGCTTATCCAGGAGGATCTTCCGGCCAAGAATTTCGTGGCCCTCACCAACGACCTGAAACCATTCAACCTGAGTGACTACCAGGGCAAGGTGCGCATCATTTCCTCGGTGCCCAGTGTGGATACCGACGTGTGTGCCCAGCAGACCAGGCGGTTCAACCTGGAAGCTTCCAAGTTGGAGAATGTGCAGATCATTACCATCTCCTGCGACCTGCCTTTTGCCCTGAAGCGATTCTGTGCCGCAGAGGGCATCGACAACCTGGTTACGGTTTCTGACCAAAAGGATAAAGATTACGGGATCAAGTACGGCCTGCTGGTCGAGGAGCTTGGCATCCTGGCCAGGGCCATCGTGGTCATCGATAAAGATGACAGGGTCAGGTATGTGGAGGTTGTGAAAGAGGTGGCAGAACACCCCGACTATGACAAAGCCATTGCAGCTGCTAAAAAGCTGGCTTGATCCTGTATTGCGCATTCACTGTTATCCATTCACCGGACCGTTGGCCAGTACATGCCGGTACGGGTGGCAGCCCATTATGCTGCCTCAATATGCAGCCCGGGGCGCAGGTATGCAGCGGAACGGATCCTGCACCAAGCCTGGTGGGTTATCCCGCGGCGGTCTGCCAGCCTGGTCTGCCAAACTGGTCACAAAAAAAAAGCGAGCGGTGCATTCAAGCGCCGCTCGCTTTTTTTCAGCTCAGCTATGGCTGTGGGTTTACTTCACCTCTTCGAAATCCACATCGGTCACGTCATCGTCATCATCTTTTTTTCCGGATGATGGATCTTGCTGTTGCTCCGGTCCGGCCTGTTCCTGGCCACCGGCCTGCTGACCTGCATCCTGCTGCGCATTCTGGTACATCTCTGCACTGGCTGCCTGCCATGCGTTGTTGAGTGTTTCCATCGTCGCATCAATTGCTGCAAGGTCTTTGTTTTTGTGGGCTTCTTTCAGCTCGGCAAGCGCCTTTTCAATCGGCTCCTTCTTTTCGGCCGGCAGTTTCTCACCAAACTCCTTGAGCTGTTTTTCAGTCTGGAAGATCAGGCTGTCTGCCGAATTCAGCTTGTCGATCTCTTCTTTCTGCTTCTGGTCGCTTTCCGCGTGGGCTTCAGCCTCCTCTTTCATTTTCTTGATCTCCTCTTCACTTAAGCCCGAGGAAGCTTCAATGCGGATGTTTTGTTCCTTGCCGGAAGCCTTGTCCTTGGCCGACACATTCAGGATGCCGTTGGCATCGATGTCGAAGGTGACTTCGATCTGCGGCATGCCCCTTGGAGCCGGCGGAATGCCATCCAGGTGGAAGCGTCCGATCGTTCGGTTGTCCTTGGCCATTGGGCGTTCACCCTGGAGCACGTGGATTTCTACTGATGTTTGGTTGTCTGCCGCAGTAGAGAAGGTTTCCTGCTTCTTGGTCGGGATCGTCGTGTTGGCTTCGATGAGCTTGGTCATCACGCCGCCAAGGGTTTCAATGCCGAGCGACAATGGGGTGACATCCAGCAGCAGCACATCTTTTACCTCACCGGTGAGTACACCGCCCTGGATTGCCGCACCGATAGCTACTACTTCATCCGGGTTTACCCCTTTGGAGGGTTTGCGGCCGAAATATTTCTCGACCACATCCTGGATGGCCGGAATACGGGTGGAACCACCAACCAGGATCACCTCGTCGATCTCTGATGGTTGCATGCCAGCCTCTTTGAGCGCCGACTTGCAGGGCTCCAGGGTTGCCTGGATCAGGTGGTCGCTAAGCTGTTCAAACTTGCTGCGGGTGAGGGTGCGCACAAGGTGCTTCGGCACGCCGTCGACCGGCATGATGTAAGGCAGGTTGATCTCTGTGGATGTGGCACTGGACAGCTCAATCTTGGCTTTTTCAGCGCCTTCTTTCAGCCTTTGCAATGCCATCGGATCCTTGCGGAGGTCGATGCCTTCATCTTGCTTAAATTCCTCTGCCAGCCAGTTGATGATCACGTCGTCGAAGTCATCACCGCCCAGGTGTGTGTCACCTTTGGTCGACTTAACCTCAAACACGCCATCGCCCAGCTCCAGGACGGAGATGTCGAATG
>PUPG01000213.1 GCA_003553005.1 Bacteroidales bacterium | reverse complement strand
GTGCCCATCGGCATGGATTACTACACGGTAGAAGCCGAGCCTGGCTCCTACGTAGGCATTTCGATGGACGGCGTACTCCATGGCGCATCCTTCGTGGATGAAACTGGCGAGGTGGATGTTCCGATAGATCCCATTCTCGATGGTGGTGACGTCACCATCGTGGTGACCAAGCCACAATACATTCCTTACATTGAACAAGTCCCTGCCGCAGCCCTGGAAGGCCCGTTTGTGGTGATGGATGAGTATGAGATCAATGACCCGCATGGCACCGGTCAGGCGAATTATGGCGAATCGTTTACCATCGACCTCACCCTGCATAACGTAGGTGCCGACCCTTCAGATGAAGTCACAGCAACCCTGGTTGGTGAGGACGACTACATCACTTTGTTAGATGGCGATGAGGCAGTCACTTTCGATCCCATGGAAGCAGGAGAAACCAATAACAGCTCGACCGTGGCTGAGGCATTTTCTTTTGAGGTTTGCATGGACGTGCCCGATCAGCATCAGGCCACTTTCGAACTCATTGTCACCGATGGCGACGAAACCTGGACCTCCAACCTCAGGGTAACGGCCAATGCTCCGGTATTCGAAATCAATCCGGATTACATCGTGGATGACAGTGAGCATGGCAACGACGACGGCCAATTGGATCCGGGCGAAGAAGCCCTGCTCATCTTTGAGCTGAGCAACCATGGCCACGCCACCGCGAGGGAACCCATGGCGATGCTTGATGGTGACTCTCCCTACTTTACCATCATCGAACAAGAACTGGAACTGGATCCCATTGAGGCGGGCGACGTCGTGCAAATCATCTACCAGGTGGAGGCACACCCTTCCTCTATTGAAGGTTCCCCGGTTAACCTGGAGCTCCATGTGGAAGATGATGGAGACCAGGATCATTTGGAGGCAGCACTCTACATCGGCCAGCTGCCCGAGATGACCATCGGTGAGGGAACGGACGTTCCCGCCAACTACCCGTTCTATAACTGGTATAAAGCAAACCGTTCACAAATGCTTTACACCATTGATGAAATCGGTCCCGGTGAAAAGACCATCGTGCAAATGGGCGTAGATGTGGTACACGCAACATCGACCTCCGAACACCAGCTTCTTCCCAATTTTAAGATCCTGATCAAGCACACCGACCTGGATGAATTGGGTACCGGCTTTGAAGACATGTCGGAGGCTGTGGTTGTCAAGGATGTCGATGAATACCAGATGGCCACTGAGGAAGGCTGGCACTACATTGATATTGATGCCTTTGATTATGATGGCTCCAGTAACCTGGTCATTGAAATCGTATGGGGATTGCTGGACACCTGGTGCAGTTTTGGCGACCAGTACCAGGTCAATGGAACTTCCATGGGCTCCACCAGGGCGGTTTATGGGTATTCTGACAATGATGCCGTGCCATCCTACAATGGCAATTCGGACATCCTGCCCAACCTTTTCCTCGAATTTGCGGCTGAAGAGCCGGAAGATGCTTACAACCTGGCATTCCAGGTGCAGGATGAGGAAAACAACACACTCGAAAATGCTCACGTGCGCATTGGTTCACTCACGCAGCTCACAGATGCAGACGGTACTACCGACTTTAACCTGGTTGCCGGTGAATACCACGTAAGCGTTGAAAAAGAAAACTACAACCCCTTCGATACCACGGTCGACCTGGATAATGACATGGTGGTTGATGTTGCATTGACCAGCGGTGGCGTGGATGTCACCTTCATGGTAGACCTGACCAATGCAAAGCAGCATGGGCTGCTGGAAGGTTTTGATCACGATCAGGACCACATCTTGATCACCGGCGACATGCTCGACTGGGCTGAGCCCGGAACTGACATGGAGAACCAGGTATTGGAGCTGGTCAGCGAAGATCCTCCGGTATATGGCATCGTGTTCCATCTTGAACCCGGCACGTATGAATACAAATATTTCTCTGATCTTCTGGGTGAAGGCTGGGATGGCGGCGAGTGGCCGGGTGATCCCAACCGAAGCATCGAAGTGGGCGATGAAGAGATGACCGTGGAAGACATGTTCGGACCAGATGACCTGTCGGTCGTTGACACGGGCGACATCCAGATGCTCCTGTACCCCAACCCGGCCAGTTCAGCGCTGAACATTCAGTCCAGTGAACAGATCACCAGGATACAACTGACTGACATCCTTGGCCAGGTCGTTCACTCTGCAAGCGTAGATCATCAGCAAATGCTGAACATACCTGTCAGCAACCTGAACCCTGGCTTGTACCTGATCCAGGTGACAACCTCAGCGGGAGTCATTACCCATAGCGTGCAGATTGCCCGTTAATGCAGCATGAAATACCAGCAAAAAAGGGACTATTTTTTTGAAGTAGTCCCTTTTTTGTATATTTTTGAACAAGTGCATTCCCATCCTGGAAATGAACCCTGCAAGCCTGCCAGCATTGGCAGCCACTGAGAACGAAAACATGGCTTATGAAGAGCAGATATTCCCTACCCCTCGGAAAACCATTTGGCATTAAAGTGGCCGTGCACTGGACATTCTCCTTGCTGATCGCATGGATCGTCATCATCAGCCTGGTCCGCGGATTGGCGCTGCCACAGGTGATCATGCACGTCCTGTTTGTCCTGGCCCTCTTTGTTTGCGTCGTTTTGCATGAGCTGGGACATTCTCTTGCAGCCATTAAGCTTGGCGGAGAAGTGAGCAGCATCACCCTGCTGCCCATCGGGGGCATGGCGCACCTCTCCAAAATGCCTGAAAAACCACGCGATGAGTTTCTTGTGTCTGCCGCCGGTCCGCTGGTGAATGTGGTGATCGCCGTGCTTTTGTGGATTTACCTGGTCACCGTACAACGTGTGGATGTGGAAAGCATGGAATTTCATGCCATCACCCGGCAAAACTTTGCACTGATGCTGATGGCTGCCAACCTGTTTATCGTCGTGTTCAACCTCATTCCGGCATTTCCCATGGATGGAGGCAGGCTGTTCCGATCCGCCCTGTCAATGAAGCTTAGCCGGTTAAAGGCCACCCGGATCGCCAAGGACATCGGACAAATATTTGCGATTTTCTTTATCATCGCCGGACTGT